>NZ_DGMH01000035.1:0-329 GCF_002388305.1 Sulfitobacter sp. UBA4523 | reverse complement strand
CAAAGTCCAGCGGATGAATGACCCGTCACTATCCGCAGTCATGCGGCGCACCAGCACCACGTCGCCGACCTCAAGCAGGTCAGCGGGCACTTGGGCGCGGTTGCCGAGCTTGCCGTTCTCAAGACGTTTGCGCGCCCATTGGACATCCTTGGCGGGGATGAAATGGCCGTCTGCGTCCTCGTCCACGCCTTCGATCCCGATGCGGGCGTCATTGCTGCCGACCTCAAGCACCACCGCCGGATACCACTGGTTCTCCAGATCGATGTCACGCGGCACCCGCAGGTCCGCAAGGGCGGCGCGCCATTTCTCTTCGCTGGTCAACTGATCAG
>NZ_DGMH01000070.1:19324-19603 GCF_002388305.1 Sulfitobacter sp. UBA4523 | reverse complement strand
ATATACGATATCCGCGAAATTCAGGTAACCTTACCCTCCGGGAGTCATGAGCATGCAGATCGGCGTTCCAAAAGAGATCAAGAACAATGAGTTCCGGGTCGGCCTTACGCCTGAGAGCGTCAGCGAGTTCACCGCGCGCGGGCACAAGGTTCTGGTGGAAACGCAAGCCGGCATGGGCATTGGCGCCACGGATGACGCGTATCGCGCCGTCGGCGCGGAGATCGCGGAGACGGCCGCAGATGTGTTCGCCACTTGCGAAATGATCATCAAGGTGAAGGA
>NZ_DGMH01000070.1:2111-19123 GCF_002388305.1 Sulfitobacter sp. UBA4523 | reverse complement strand
CCGGAACAGACGCAGGATTTGATGAAATCCGGCGCAACTTGCATCGCCTACGAAACCGTGACTGACCGCACCGGCGGCTTGCCCCTGCTCAAGCCAATGAGCCAGGTTGCCGGACGCCTCGCCGTTCAGGCCGGGGCCTCGGCTCTCGAAAAGGCCAAGGGCGGCCGCGGTGTGCTGATTGGCGGCGTGCCGGGCGTCCATGCCAGCCGGGTCGTGATCATCGGCGGCGGCGTGGTCGGCAAGGAAGCCGCCAAGATGGCGATCGGCCTCGGCGCGGACGTCACCATCCTCGACGGCTCGATCGCCCGTCTGCGCGAGCTCGACGATCTCTTCGCCGGCCGTGTGCAGACGCGCTATTCCACCAGTACGGCGATCGAGGAAGAGGTCTTCGCCGCCGACGCGGTCATCGGCGCGGTGCTGATCCCCGGCGCCTCGGCGCCGAAGCTGGTGACGCGGGCCATGCTGCCCGGCATGAAGAAGGGCGCGGTGCTGGTCGATGTCGCCATCGACCAGGGCGGCTGCTTCGAGACATCGCGCGCCACCACCCATGCCGAGCCGACCTTCGAGATCGACGGCGTGGTGCATTACTGCGTTGCCAACATGCCCGGTGCCGTGGCGCGGACATCGACCATTGCGCTTGGCAACGCCACGATGCCGTTCATGCTGGCACTGGCGGATAAAGGCTGGAAGCAAGCCTGCGCCGACGATCCCCACCTCAAGGCAGGTCTGAACGTGCACGCAGGTCAGCTGACCTACGCCGCCGTGGCCGAAGCGCTCGGGATGGAGGCGATCACCGCCGATCAGGCCATCGCCGGTTAACCACCCCCTACGCACTACGCAAAAGGCCCGCAGTGCACCTGCGGGCCTTTTCGTTTCACGCCGTTGAAACGCTTACTTCTTGGCAAGCTCATCGCGAATTTGCAGCAGCACATCCAACTGGCTGGGGCCAGTCGCCACTTCGGGAGCGACATCATCAGGGCGTTCGGCCAGCGATTTCAGGCGGTTAACGGATTTGACCAGCATGAACACCACAAAAGCGATAATCAGGAAGTTGATGCAGGCCGTGATGAACGCGCCATAGGCAAAGATCGCCGCGCCGGTTTCGCGCGCCGCGTCCAGACCGGTACCCGCAGGCACATCGCCAGACAGCACCACATACATGCTGGTGAAATCAACGCCGCCAAGGACCAGACCGATCACAGGGTTGATCAGATCGCTGACCAGCGAGGTCACAATAGCCGTAAACGCCGCGCCGATAATGATACCGACTGCCAGGTCCATAACATTGCCCTTGGCAATGAAATCCTTGAATTCTTGAATCATGTCTGTCCCTCGTATGATTGAAAGTCGTGTCCGCTACGTCGCACGACATACTGCGCATGCGTTAGCACAAGTTTTCCAAATAACGATGGGTTTTTGTCGGATAAGCACGGTTTTCCCCCTTACAGAGGCGAAAACCGCGCAATCCGGTGCAAAGCGTGCTTACTCTGGCAGGGTGCCTGTCAGCACATAGCGCAGGATCTGCACGACCTGCGCGGGCTCTTGGGCGACAGCCAAAGCTGCGGCGTCGACCTCTTTCAGCGCGTGCGCGTGGTCGGCCCCATGCAGGATCACCAGAGATTTCCCCAGAGCCGCCGCATAGCCTGCATCAAAAGCCGCGTTCCACTGTTTGTACTGATCGCCAAAACGCACGACCACGACATCCGCCTCTTCGATGCCCTTGCGGGTGCGGATCGCGTTCAGCTGTGCGCCCTTGCGGTCGTGCCAGAACTTGTTTTCCTCGGCCCCTAGGATCGCCACACCGCAGTCGTCGCTGGCCGCGTGGTCGGTGACAGGGCCGGTGAACACAACATCCACCCCCGCCGCGCCATCGATGATCTGATCGCGCCAGTCGGTGTGGATTTCACCCGAGAGATATACATGCAGTGTCATACCGCCTCCGTTCGCTTTAGCCGCGCAGCACGCCGCCGCTGGCTTTGGTCACCTTGTCGATGACCTTGGCGCCAACCGCCTCGATATCCGCGTCTTTCAGTGTCTTGTCGCTTGGCTGCATCCGTACCGTGAGGGCAAGCGATTTTTTCCCCTCGCCCAAGGCACCGCCGATGAATTCATCAAAGACGCGCACATCGTCAATCAGGGCCTTGTCCGCCCCCATCGCCGCATTGACCAGCGTCAGCGCGTCAACATCGGCATCCACCACAAAGGCAAAGTCGCGTTCCACCGCTTGCAGCGCGCTGGTGTTCAACGCGGGACGTGTGGCACCGGACTTGCGCGGCAAGGGCACCTCGGCTGGCCAGATGGTGAAGCCCATCGCGGGCCCTTTCACATCCAGTGCCGCCAGAACCCGCGGGTGAATTTCGCCAAAGACGCCAAGCACTTTTTTCGGGCCAAGACAGATCTGCCCGTGACGTCCGGGGTGGAACCAGTCAGCGCCATTGCGGTTGATCTGCACCTTGGCGGGGGCACCGATGGCGGACAGGACCGCCTCGATATCCGCCTTGACGTCGAACACATCGACCGGACGCGATGCGCCGTGCACATCCTTGGGACCGGTGCTGCCGGTCAGCAGGCCGCTGATCTGCAGATGCTGATCGCCGGGCTCGCCGCCGGTGAAGACGGGGCCGACCTCGAACAGCGCCATGTCAGGAAAGCCCCGCGCCTGATTGCGGGCCGCGGCCTGCAGCAAGGCGGGCAACAGCGAGGGGCGCATATGGCTCATGTCATTGCTGATCGGGTTTTCCAGACGGGTGTCATCGGTGCCGCCACCAAACAGCGCGGCAGACGCCTGATCGATAAAGCTGTAAGACACACATTCGTTGTAGCCCAAGGCGGCGCAGGCGCGGCGCGCGATGGCCTCGCGGCGCTGCATCGGCGACAGGACGGGCTTGGGCACGCCGGTCGTCAGGCGCGGCAAGGGGCGCCCTTCAAGCTTGGTGAGTGACGCAATCCGCGCGACTTCCTCGACCAGATCGGCTTCGCCCTGCACATCGGGGCGCCAGCTTGGGACATGCGCCATGTCGCCTTCCAGACGGAAGCCAAGTGCTGTCAGCGTCTTGCGCTGCTCGCTTTCCGAGATGGTCATCCCCACCAGCGACTGCACGCGCGCCGCGTCCAGCTTGTAGGCGCGAGAATAGTCCGGCACCTTGCCCGCAACGACAACTTCGGACGCCTCACCGCCTGCGATGTCCAGGATCATCTGGGTCGCATGTTCGATGGCATAGGGCGTCCATTCGGGGTCGATCCCCCGTTCAAAGCGATAGCGCGCGTCCGAGTTGATCTTGAGCGCGCGGCCCGTGTAGGCGGTGCGCACCGGATCGAAATAGGCCGCTTCGACAAAGACATTCACCGTGTCCATGGAACAGCCGCTTTCCGCGCCGCCCATCACACCCGCGATGCTTTCGACCTTTTCGGCGTCCGAAATCAGGGTCATGCCTTCGCTGAAGGTATATTCCTTGTCGTCCAGCCCCATCAGGGTCTCGCCGCCCTTGGCGCGGTGGATGCGCAGGCTGTTGCCCGCGACCTTATCCGCGTCGAACACGTGCAAAGGACGGTTGCGGTCATAGGTGAAGAAGTTCGTTACATCGACGAGGAACGAGATCGGGCGCAGGCCAATGGCGCGCAGCTTGTCCTGCAACCACGCCGGCGACGGGCCGTTTTTGACGCCGCGGATCACACGACCGTAGAAAACCGGACATTGGTCCAGCGTATCTTCGTCGATCGAAACAGAGATCGGGCACGGGAACTGCCCCTCGACCGCAGGCACATCGCGCTGTTTCAGCGTGCCCAGACCACGGGCCGCCAGATCACGCGCGATCCCGCGCACACCCAAGGCATCGGGACGGTTGGGGGTAATCGCGATCTCGATCACGGGGTCAACCTTGGCGGGGTCGTTTTCCGCCAGCCAGTCGATGAACCGGTCGCCGACATTGCCCGAGGGCAGCTCGATGATACCGTCATGTTCCTCGGACAGCTCAAGCTCGCGCTCTGACGCCATCATGCCAAAGCTTTCGACGCCACGGATCTTGCCAACGCCAATGGTGGTATCGATGCCCGGCACATAGACGCCCGGCTTTGCCACAACCACGGTGATGCCCTGACGCGCGTTCGGGGCACCGCAGATGATCTGCTGGACGCCTTCGTCGGTATCCACCTGACAGATCTGCAAACGATCCGCGTCGGGGTGCTTTTCTGCCGATTGCACATAGCCCAGCGTAAAATCCGCCAGCTTCGCGCCACGGTCTTCGACGCCTTCGACCTCGAGCCCCAGATCGGTCAGCGCATAGGTGATTTCATCGATCGACGCGGTGGTGTCGAGATGTTCCTTCAGCCAGGACAGTGTGAATTTCATGGCGGTGATCCTCATGCAATGCTTGCGCTAGGGCGTAGCGTTTAATCGGCGCGGTTTCAATGCGGTGCGGCTGCGTTTTGCGCCTAGCCCGGTGTTTTGGGCATCAACCCGTCCAGCTGGTAGCCAAGCCATCCGGTCGGGATGAAATGTCCGCCGGTATGGATGTCCAGCGTCACGCTGCGGTCGCCGGCGCAATTGTCCCAGGTGAAATGCGCGAACTCTACCCCCGGGGCGAGGGTCAGCGCGCCGTCCAGCCGGCCCTTGCCGCAGCGGAACGCCTTGCGCCACAGGGCGACGACATTGGTGGTGTCATGCTCAGGCCCGCGCGGCAGGCTCATCCACAGGTCGTTGAGCCCGTGCACATGGCGGACCTGACGCGGCGGGTTGGCGCAGGTGCTGGCCTGTTTGATCGTGCCCGACATGGTCATCAGACCCGCGATCCGGTCGCCGCGCGCGCAGGCATAGCGCCACGCCATTGCCGCCCCGAAACTGAACCCCGAGATATAGATCTGGCTTTGATCCACCGGATAGCGTTTCGCCACATCCGCCAGCACCGCGTCAGCAAAGGCGATATCCGCAGGGTCATCCTGCCAGAACCGCCACGCCCGATGCTGCGCCGACGGGGCCACCAGCATCACACCACGGGGCTTTGTCTCGGACCCGATGCGCGGATGATGGATCACCGTGCGCCCGCGCCGCAGGAAAGCGTGGAAATGCATCATGACAGGCAGGGGCGTCACGCCGTCCCAATCATCGGGCATCAGGATATTGTAGCTGCGGTTGCCGAGTTCACAGGGGATGTCGCCGCCGCAGGGCGGGAGGGTTTGGGCGGTGGCAATCATTGGCGCGGCAAAAAGCGCGCAGGCGAGCATCGCGGCCTGTACAAGTGCTTTTGGCCGCGCGGTCATGGCGTAGAAAAAGGCGGAGAGGCTCACGGGTTTCTCTAATCCTCAAACCGATGCGCGAGATCGTCCACATCGCCCATGCGATAAAGCTTGATCTCGCGGATCAGACGCAGGGTTGGTTTGGCAGCAAACAGCAGCGACCCGATCAGGAACAGCCATGTGCCCGGCGTAAGCCAAGCGTCGCTAAAGAACATGACCGACCCGACAATAAAGCAAAAAGCAGCCATGAAATCGACAACCGTATGGGCCAACTCGAACCGTGCATAAAGCCTGCGGTGCGCCTCGGATTGGTCCCGACGTTCATTGCGAAATATTTTCATGGGACCCTGCCCTTGTTCACCGGACAAGCGACGCGGTGCCCAGCGACGGACACCGCGCCGATCGATTAGCGGCTCAAACCACCATGCAGCGTCGGCTGATCCAAGCTTGCAAACCCGTAGTGCCGCAGCCAACGCAGGTCGCTGTCAAAGAATGCCCGCAAATCGGGGATGCCGTATTTCAGCATCGCGATGCGGTCGATGCCCATGCCAAAGGCAAAGCCCTGCCATTCGTTCGGGTCGATCCCGCCCGCTTGCAGCACCTTCGGGTGGACCATGCCGGAGCCCAGCACCTCCATCCAGCCGTCGCCTTCGCCGATGCGCAGCTGCCCGTCGACCCAGGAACACTGGATATCAACTTCTGCCGAAGGCTCGGTGAAGGGGAAGTGCGAGGCGCGGAAGCGGGTCTTGATGCCCTCGACCTCGAAGAACGCGCTAAAGAATTCCTCCAGCGTCCATTTCAGGTTCGCCATAGAGATGTCTTTGTCGATCGCCAGACCTTCGACCTGATGGAACATCGGCGTGTGGGTCTGGTCATAGTCGGCACGGTAGACGCCACCGGGGCAGATGATGCGCAGGGGCGCGCCTTCGGCCTCCATCGTGCGGATCTGCACGGGGCTGGTGTGCGTGCGCAGCACGTGGGGCGGACGATCGTCGCCCTCGGCACGGGCCATATAGAACGTGTCCATCTCGGCGCGTGCGGGGTGATGGCCGGGGATGTTCAGCGCGTCGAAGTTATACCAATCGGTGTCGATGCGCGGCCCTTCGGCGACAGAGAATCCCAGCTCGGCGAAGATCGCGGTCACTTCCTCGGTCACCTGGCTGACGGGGTGGATCGTGCCCTGTCGCGTCGCGCGCGTGGGCAATGTCACGTCCAGCCATTCGCTGCGCAGCCGTTCATCAAGGGCCGCATCCCCAAGTGCTGCTTTCTTCGCGGCAATGGCGGAGTTGATCTCGTCCTTGAGCGCGTTCAGCGCGGGGCCGACTGTCTGGCGTTCTTCGGGCGTCATACGGCCCAGCTCGCGCATCTTCAGGGCGACTTCGCCCTTTTTACCCACGGCGGCCAGACGGATGTCCTCCAACGCGGCTTCGTCGGCGGCACCAGCGATCTGGCCCAGATATTTCGCTTTCAGGTCGTCCATATCGGCCTCATGTCTTTTGCTCGGGCTGGTGCTAGCAGAATTGGCCCCGAATACAAGCGGCAGGGCCATTTGAAGCGGGTCTTGTGATGCTGAAACCGCGGGCACATAGTGGCGCAAACCATCAAGGGGGTGCCGCGCGTGGCAGAGATTTTACAACCCGACAGCAACCCGTCCCTGCCCCGCCCTGTCACACGGCCCTGGCTGGCGCTGCTTGGCCTGACGCTGGGGGTGACGGTCACCAACGGGTTCGCGCGCTTTGCCTACGGGCTGATCCTGCCCGCGATGAAGACCGAGCTGGACTGGACCTATGCGCAGGCGGGCTGGCTGAACACGGCGAATGCCATCGGCTATATCATCGGCGCGGTGCTGACGCTGCTGCTGATCGGGCGCATCGCGCCTGCGCGGTTGTTCGGGTTCGGCATGGTGACCACGACGCTGACGCTGTTGGCGACGGGGTACGAGGCGACGATGGGCTGGCAGACCTTCTGGCGGATCGCGGCGGGGGTGTTCGGTGCAATGTCCTTTTCCACCGCAGGCGTTCTGACCGCGCGGCTGTTTCCGGGCGACGCGCGCCGCAATGCGCTGGCGATCGCGATCCTGTTCGGCGCAGGGGGCGGCATCGGGATCATGCTGGCAGGCGCATCCCTGCCCCTGATGATAGAGCTCTGGGGCACCGGATCATGGCGCTATGGCTGGTATATCATCGGCGCGATCAGCGTCGCCTGCCTGCCTCTGTCCCTATGGGCCGCGGCGCGTCTGTCGGTGCCTGCACAGCGGAATACAGCAGCCGGCGGCATCAAGCTGCACCTGATCTGGAGAGAGCTTGCAGGCTACGTCGGTTTTGCCATGGGTTATATCGTCTATCTGACGTTCCTGTCTGCGTGGATGACGGATCAACAGGCACCGGCGCTGCTGATCTCGGCGGTGTGGATCATCATGGGGGTGGCGCTGATCGCCTCGCCCTTCGTCTGGCGCGGGGTATTGGCGCGGCACGCTTCGGGCAAGCCCTTGGCGATGATCCTGACCGGCATCGCAATCGGGTCGGCGCTGCCGCTCGTCCTGCCTGCGGGTGGGGCCGTGGTGATTTCAGCCGTGGTTTTCGGGCTTTGCGTCTTCATGGCCCCCGGCGCGATCACCAGCTTTATCCGCCAGAACCTGCCTGCCGAAAGCTGGGCCGCCGCGATGAGCCTGTTTACGGTGGTCTTTGCCATCGCGCAGACCGCAGGCCCCTTCGCCGCCGGTGCCTTGGGCGACCTGACGGGCAATATCGGGTCCAGCCTCCTGGCTGCCGCTGCGATCCTGCTGACAGGGGCCGCTGTGGTGGTGTTTCAAAAACCGCTGCCGCAACAAGACCCCGGCTGATCACCGCACAAACGAAAAACGCCGCCCCGATGTCAGGGCGGCGTTCTAAAACTTGGGGTCGGCAAAGGGCGCTTACGCGGCCAGTGCGTCTTGTGCTTGCTTCACGATGGCACCGAATGCTTCGGGCTCGTTGATGGCCAGGTCGGACAGAACCTTCCGGTCCACTTCGATACCAGCCAGGGACAGACCGTTGATGAAGCGGCTGTATGTCAGTGCTTCGTCGTGGCTGCGCACAGCGGCGTTGATCCGCTGGATCCACAATGCGCGGAAGTTCCGCTTGCGGTTCTTACGGTCGCGCGTGGCGTATTGGTTGGCTTTGTCGACCGCCTGACGGGCGACCTTAAAGGTGTTCTTGCGGCGGCCATAGTAACCTTTGGCTGCTTTGATTACCTTTTTGTGACGGGCGTGGGTAACGACACCACCTTTTGTACGGGACATATCGGCTCTCCTATCTTAGCGGTCGTAGGGCATGAAGCCCTTGATGATCTTGGCGTCGGGTGCAGACAAAGCTGTTGTCCCACGCGCGTCACGGATGAATTTTTTCGTCCGTTTGATCATACCATGCTGTTTGCCAGCCTGACCGCCGATGACCTTGCCGGTCGCCGAGATCTTAAAGCGCTTCTTGGCGCTCGATTTCGTCTTCATCTTGGGCATTTCCGTCTCCTTAACTTGAGTTCGGTAAGTGCGCGACTCGGCATGCCACGAAGGCCGGACGCGCGGAACGAAGCTGGCGTATAGGAGGGACAGGGGCCCAAAGCAAGGGCAAAAGCGCGAAACGCCTGCGCTTACCAGAACTTGTAGCGCGCAATCACATGCAAAACGGCGTCTGGCACGTCTTCCAACGCATAGCCGCCCGGATGGGTGTTGATGGCATAGACGATCATCCCGCCCGCGATCAGCACCGTCAATGCCGACGCGCGCGGCGCACGGCCATCAGAGAAGGCCGACACGACAGAGGGGATAGAAAGCACAGCAAGGGCAAGACCAATCACCAAAATCAGATCAGTATCCATTATTCCTGCCCTTGCTCGATATATTCTTGTTACCTGACCAGAGGTTATTCCGGATCGGTATTAAAAATCAATCGTTCGTCGCAGGGTGCGACGCGCAGGATATTTGTGCTGCCCTCGACGTTGAAAGGCACACCTGCGGTGACAACGATCATATCCTCCGGCCCGGCATAGCCTTCGTCACGGGCAACGCGTGCGGCGCTGACCACGGCCATCTTGAAGCGTTCCAGCGTGCCGGTCTGAACGCAATTGACGCCCCAGGTAAGCGCCAGACGGCGCGCGGTCTTGACCAGAGGTGACAACGCGATGATCGGCACCCGCGGGCGTTCACGTGCGGTCAACAGCGCCGTGGTCCCGCTTTGGGTGAAGCAACAGATTGCCTTGATGTTCGCGGTTTCCGCAATCTCGCGTGCGGCGGCAACGATACCGTCCGCCACGGTCATGCGGTCCACCTTGCGCGACGATTCGATAATCTGGGTGTAGGTCGGATCCTGCTCTACCTCGGTGGCCACGTTATCCATCGTGCGCACCGCCTCGACCGGATAGGCACCGGCCGCGGATTCCGCTGACAACATCACCGCATCGGCCCCTTCATAAATGGCGGTCGCGACATCTGATACCTCGGCCCGGGTGGGGATCGGGCTTTCGATCATCGATTCCAGCATCTGCGTCGCCACGATCACCGGCTTTGCCGCCGCACGGCATTTGCGCACCAGTCGTTTCTGGATCGGCGGCACGTTCTGCACCGGCAGTTCAACCCCCAGATCACCGCGCGCAACCATGATACCGTCGCTCACCGCCAGAATGTCCTCGAACCGGTCCACGGCCGACGGCTTTTCGATCTTGCTCAGCAATGCGGCACGGCCCTTGGCTAGGTCGCGCGCTTCGGTCACATCTTCGGGACGCTGCACAAAGCTCAGCGCCAGCCAGTCGACCCCCAGCTCGCACACGAATTCCAGATCGGCGCGGTCTTTTTCCGACAGGGCGGCCAGCGGCAGCACCACATCCGGCACGTTCACGCCTTTGCGGTTAGAGATCACGCCGCCGATCATCACTTCGCACTCCGCGAAATCAGGGCCGCATTCCTTGACCTTCAAACGGATCTTGCCGTCATTGACCAACAGCGATGCGCCCGGTTCAAGCGCCTGGAAAATCTCGGGGTGCGGCAGGCTCACGCGGCGGGCATTGCCCTCTGCCTCGTCCAGATCCAGCCGGAAGGACGCGCCCTCGACCAGCAATTCGCTGTCCCCCGAAAAGACACCCACACGCAGCTTTGGCCCCTGAAGATCCGCGAGAATACCGATCGTGGATCCCGTTTCTTCTTCGATCTGGCGGATGATCTGGTGCTTGATCCGGATTTCGTCATGGCTGCCGTGGCTCATGTTCAACCGGAACACATCCGCGCCCGCGTGAAACAGTGCCGATATCGTCTCGTGCGTATCCGAGGCCGGACCCAAGGTGGCAACTACTTTGACATTCCGCGTGCGTTTCATACTGGTGACGTCCCTTTTCATCTGCGGGCTTTGGCAGCCCCTGCGCTCTTTGCCACGGGTCTAACACGCGCGGCGGTCAGAGTGGATAGTAAATAAGTTAGCGTTAACATGTGTTGGCGTTAACACTTAGCGAAGATCGCCCGCCCCGTCTATGCCCACCACAGTATGACAGCACGATGACAGCGGGCGGCGGAAGGCCGTGCCACATTCATGGCCCGCCGCCTTGAACCCGCACCGGCCAGCCCATAGCTTGGCCCCACCCCACTTGCAGGAGAGCATAATGCCCACACAACAGGAAATCGAACTTCAGGCTGCGGCGTTTCGCCGGCTGCAACAACACCTGATGCAAGACCGCACGGACGTGCAGAACATCGACATGATGAACCTGGCCGGATTTTGCCGCAACTGCCTGTCGCGCTGGTATCAAGAAGCCGCAAACGAACGCGGGATCGACATGGGCAAGGAAGAAGCGCGCGAACTGTTCTACGGCATGACCATGGACGCATGGAAAGCCAACTATCAGACCGACGCGCAGGACGCGCAGAAAGAGGCGTTCAAGGTCGCCTTCGAACAGAACGTCGGCGAAAAGGGCTGACCGCGCGCAGCCAGCCCCTTGGCAAGGCGGGTTAGACCGCCGCCTTGCGCATCTCGTCCAGATAGATCTCGCGCAGACGCGGCGCGACCTTGCCCGGTGTTCCATCGCCCAAGGCCACGCCGTCGATCTCGACCACGGGCATGACAAAAGCGCTGGCGGAGGTGGTAAACGCCTCATCCGCCTGCTGCGCTTCGTGGATGGTAAAGTTACGCTCTTCCACCACCATCTGCGCCTCTTTGGCGAAACGCAGAACCGCAGCGCGGGTGATGCCGTGCAAAATCTCGTTGCTCAGGGCGCGGGTGATGATCTTGTTGCCCATCACGATATAGGCGTTGTTGCTGGTGCCTTCGGTGACAAAGCCGTCCTCGACCATCCAGGCATCATCGCAGCCCGCTTTCTTGGCCATCATCTTGCCCATCGACGGATACAGCAGCTGCACCGTCTTGATATCGCGACGGCCCCAGCGGATGTCTTCGATGCTGATGATCTTGGCACCTTTCTTGGCGGCGGGGCTGTCGGCTAGACCGGGTTTGGACTGGGTGAACAAGACAATCGTCGGCTCTGTCGTCTCGGGATCGGGGAAGGCAAAGTCGCGGTCCCCGTCCGATCCGCGGGTGATCTGCAAATAGATCAGCCCCTCGTCGATCTCGTTCACGCGCACCAGTTCGCGGTGGACCTCCAGCAGGTCCTCCTTCGAGATCGGGTTGCGCATCTGTAGCTCGTTCAACGACCGGCTGAGCCGGATCGCATGGCCGTCAAAGTCGATCAGCTTGCCGTCCAGCACGCTGGTGACCTCATAGACCCCGTCCGCCATCAGAAACCCGCGATCAAAGATCGAAACCTTGGCTTCGGTCTCGGGCAGGTATTCGCCGTTCACATATACAGTCCGCATGTCTTATCCCCAAAGCTTGGCCGCAGGCGGATGCACCCCGGCGGCGTCAAATGTCAAAGCGTTGTCGCGGTCTTCGGCCAGAAGCAGCGGGCCGTCAAGGTCCACGACCTTTGCCCCCTGCGCCACCAGCACCGCCGGAGCCATCGCGAGCGACGACCCGACCATGCACCCCACCATGACCTCATAGCCCTGCGCGACAGCCGCATCGCGCAGCGCCAGCGCCTCGGTCAGACCACCGGTCTTGTCCAGCTTGACGTTGACCACATCGTATTTGCCTTTCAGCGCAGCAAGGCTCGCACGGTCATGACAGCTTTCATCGGCACAGACCGGCACGGGCCGCTCCATCCCGACGAGCGCATCGTCATCCCCTGCGGGCAAAGGCTGTTCAACCAATGACACACCCAGCCGCACCAGATGCGGGGCAAGATCGGCATAAACCTCTGCCGACCAGCCCTCATTCGCATCGATGATGATTTGCGCATCAGGCGCACCGGCGCGCACAGCCTCAAGGCGGGGCATATCATCCGGCGTGCCCAGCTTGATCTTCAACAGCGGGCGATGCGCATGCAAGGCAGCCTGTTCGCGCATCTTTTCGGGGCTATCCAACGACAGGGTAAAGGCCGTGATCTCGGGCCCCGGTCGCGCCAGCCCCGCCAGTTCCCACACAGGTTTACCCGCCTGCTTGGCTTGCAGATCCCACAGGGCACAATCCACTGCATTGCGCGCGGCACCAGCCGGCAGCAGGTCATACAGCGCATCACGCGTCAGCGGCCCGCGCAGCGCTTCGATCTCTGCCGTGACCGACTCCAGCGTCTCGCCATACCGGGCATAGGGCACACATTCGCCCCACCCCGTCACACCGCCATCGGTGATCCGCACCGTGAGCACCTGCGCCTCGGTCCGCGATCCACGCGAAATGGTAAAGACCTGCGCCAGCCGAAAGACATCCCGGCTTACCTCAATACGCATATCCGCTCCTTCATTTTGCCACTTAAACTCTCCCCGAAGGGCCGATCAGAGGGCTGCCAAAGCCTCCGCCAATCTCGCGGCACCTTGGCGGAACGGGTCCACGGCTGGCAAGCCCAAGCGTTGTTCGACCTCGGCCAGATAGGCATCTGCCTCTGCCTCCGACAGATGCTGGGTGTTGATCGAGATACCGACCACCTGACAACCTGCGTTGGCAACCTTTGCCAGCGTCAGTGCCACGTCGCGCACTTCTTCCAACGTGGGCAGCGTGTAGTCGGGCAGACCGCGCATGGTCTTGCGGGTCGGCTCGTGGCACAGGATCAACGCATCGGGTTGGCCGCCGTGGATCAGCGCCATGGTGACGCCGGAATAGGACACGTGGAACAAGCTGCCCTGCCCTTCGATGATATCCCAATGATCATCGTCATTGTCGGGGGTCAGATACTCGATCGAGCCGGCCATGAAATCCGCGATCACCGCATCCAAAGGAACACCTTCGCCGGTGATCAGGATACCGGTCTGGCCCGTCGCGCGGAAGCTGCTTTTCAGCCCCTTCTCTTTCATCGCCGCGTCCAGCGCCAGCGCGGTATACATCTTGCCGACCGAACAGTCGGTGCCGACCGCAAGCACGCGCTTCCCGCTGCGTTTGACGCCATTCGCAATCGGGTACTGCACCGACGGGATACGCACGTCATGCAAGCTGCGCCCGTGTTTCTCGGCGGCGGCCACGAGCTCTGGCTCGTTGCGCAGCAGGTTATGCAAGCCGGATGCCAGATCGAAACCGGCCTCCAGCGCGTCGACCAGCACGGCGCGCCATGTGGCGCTGATGGTGCCCCCGCGGTTGGCGACGCCAATCACCAGGGTCTGCGCGCCTGCCTCTTTCGCTTGCGCAAGCGTCATATCGGTCAGACCCAGATCCGCCTTGCACCCGTCCAGCCGCAGCTGACCGACGGCATTTTCAGGACGCCAGTCCTTGATGCCCTGCGCCACTTTAACCGCAAGGTGATCCGGCGCGTCGCCCAGAAAAAGAAGATAAGGTGTTTTGATCATGATCACATGCTCCTGCAATTTGGCTTTGGCTCAGTTTCGCAGCCTTTCGGCGCGATAAGGTTGCAAATGAGTGGTAGGCGCAAGAGATGGCGCAGAAATTTTGCGGGTAGTCGGCCATCCAAGCAAGAACTGTGCACAGAAATTCAGCCGCCGATGCTGCAGGTGCGAGATCACCCTTGCAGGGCGCAGCGCAATTTAATACCACCCAAGGCAAGCAAGTCGTAACTTTATTACTCAAGGATTCCGCATATGAGCTTTCGCATCCAGCCTACAGCACCTGCACGTCCCAACCGCTGCCAATTGTTCGGCCCCGGTTCGCGCCCGGCGATCTTCGAAAAAATGGCGAGTTCCGACGCCGATGTGATCAACCTTGATCTGGAAGACAGCGTGGCCCCCACAGACAAGGACAGCGCCCGCGCCAATATCATCAAGGCGATCAGCGATGTAGACTGGGGCGACAAAACACTGTCCGTGCGGATCAACGGGCTGGATACACCTTACTGGTACCGCGATGTCGTCGACCTGCTGGAACAGGCGGGCGAGCGTCTGGACCAGATCATGATCCCCAAGGTCGGCTGCGCCGCTGACGTCTATACTGTCGACGCGCTGGTTACGGCGATCGAAACCGCCAAGGGCCGCACCAAGAAAATCTCGTTCGAGGTGATTATCGAATCGGCCGCAGGTATCGCCCACGTCGAAGAGATCGCCGCCGCCAGCCCGCGCCTGCAAGCGATGAGCCTTGGTGCGGCCGACTTTGCCGCCTCGATGGGGATGCAGACGACCGGCATCGGTGGCACGCAGGAAAACTATTACATGCTGCGCGACGGGGCAAAGCATTGGTCCGATCCGTGGCATTGGGCGCAGACCGCCATTGTGGCCGCCTGCCGGACCCACGGCGTGCTTCCGGTCGACGGTCCGTTCGGTGATTTCTCGGACGACGAAGGCTACCGCGCGCAGGCGCGCCGGTCGGCGACCTTGGGCATGGTCGGCAAATGGGCCATCCACCCCAAGCAGATCGCCGTCGCGAACGAGGTGTTCACCCCCTCCGACGAAGCCGTCGCCGAAGCGCGCGAGATTCTGGCCGCGATGGAAACAGCCAAGGCCAACGGCGAAGGTGCGACCGTCTACAAGGGCCGTTTGGTCGATATCGCCAGCATCAAACAGGCCGAAGTCATCGTGCGCCAGTCCGAGATGATCGCCTCGCGCTAACCCCGCGATACTGAACAGCGGCGCGAGGCGACCCTCGTGCCGCGCCACCTCCCCCGCAGCAAAGCGGGCTTGGCATGCCCCGCGGCTTGGGGCATCAAGGCAGCATGACCATCGATGTCCTCTCTGCGCTCGCGCTTTTCGCGCTGATCACCTCTATCACGCCGGGGCCGAACAACCTGATGCTGATGGCATCGGGCGCAAATTTCGGCTTTGCGCGCACGGTGCCGCATATGATGGGCATCACCCTTGGTTTTATGGTCATGTTGCTGCTGGTGGGCTTTGGCCTGATCCGCGTGTTTGACGCCTTTCCCGTCATCTATTCGGTGCTCAAGATCCTGAGCCTGATCTATCTGATCTACCTCGCCTATAAGATCGCCACCGCCGCCCCGGTGCAAAGCGCAGCCCCCAACGCCAAACCGCTGAGCTTTCTGCAAGCGGCGGGGTTTCAATGGGTCAACCCCAAGGCCTGGGCCTTCGGGCTCAGCATCATCACGATCTACGTGCCCTCTGCCGGCATATTGCCGCTGGTGATCACGGCGCTTGTCGTGGCGGTGATGGCGCTGCCGTCGGTCACCCTCTGGACCCTTCTTGGCGGGCAGATGGCCCGTTTTCTAACCAATCCCCGGCGTTTGCGGGTGTTTAACGTGACCATGGCCGCGCTGCTTGTGGCGTCGCTGCTGCCTGCCCTTTGGCCGGCCAGCTGACAGGTTCCGTTGCAAAGACCGCAAATCAACGCCATATAGCCCTGAACAAAGCGCGGAGCAGGTGATGACACAGTATCTGGATTTCGAAAAACCACTGGCCGAAGTGGAAGGCAAAGCGGAAGAGCTGCGCGCTCTGGCGCGGTCCTCCGAAGGGATGGACGTGAGCGCCGAAGCCAAAACGCTGGACGAAAAAGCCCACCAAATGCTTGACGATCTGTACAAGTCGTTGACGCCGTGGCGCAAATGTCAGGTGGCACGTCACCCCGACCGGCCCCATTGCAAAGACTATATTGAAGCCCTTTTTACCGAATACACCCCGCTGGCGGGGGACCGGAACTTTGCCGATGATCTTGCGGTCATGGGCGGTCTGGCACGGTTCAACGACACGCCTGTCGTCGTGATCGGCCATGAAAAGGGCAACGACACCAAATCCCGTATCGAACGCAATTTCGGCATGGCCCGCCCCGAAGGCTACCGCAAAGCCGTGCGGCTCATGGAACTGGCCGACAAGTTCGGGCTGCCCGTGATCACGCTGGTCGACACCCCCGGTGCCTACCCCGGTAAAGGCGCGGAAGAGCGTGGCCAATCCGAAGCCATCGCCCGCGCGACCGAGAAATGCTTGCAGATCGGTGTGCCGCTGGTTTCTGTCATCATCGGTGAAGGTGGGTCAGGCGGGGCGGTTGCTTTTGCCACGGCGAACCGCGTCGCCATGCTGGAACATTCCGTCTATTCCGTGATCTCGCCCGAGGGCTGCGCATCGATCCTGTGGAAAGATGCCGAGAAAATGCGCGAGGCCGCCGAAGCGCTGCGCCTGACCGCGCAAGATCTGAAACAACTGGGCGTCAACGACCGCATCATCCCCGAACCCCGTGGCGGCGCGCATCGGGATCGGAAAGAGGCAATTGCATCGGTGCGCAAGGCGATTGCCGCGATGCTGGATGACCTGTCGGGCAAAGACCCAAAGGCGCTGGTGGCAGATCGTCGCAAGAAATTCCTCGACCTCGGGGCCAAGGGGCTGG
>NZ_DGMH01000070.1:0-1999 GCF_002388305.1 Sulfitobacter sp. UBA4523 | reverse complement strand
CCGCCGCCCGCTGGTGCATCATGTCGCCAGCATCCGCAGACCTTGGGTCACATCGGTGCGCACTGCCAGCCGCAGACCGGGTTCGTCGCCCGCGCGCAGCGCCGCGATAATCAGCTTGTGAAAATGCGGCGGCTCTGTCCGTCTGAGCCGCCCGTAAAGCGCCCGCATCGTCGGGCCCATCTGCAGCCAGACCGTTTCCGCCATCGCCAGCATCGCAGGGGCCTGCGCCCGTAGGTACAGCGTGCGGTGAAACTCCAGATTGGTGCGAATATAGCTCACCGCGTCACGGTGGATCACCGCATCCGAGATGGCATTGTTGATCGCCTGCATCCGGTCGATCAGCGCAAGGTGGGCCCGTGGCAGGGCGCGGCTCGCAAGCTCCACCTCGATCAGGGCACGCAGGGCGGCCAGTTCCTCGATCCGTTCGTTGCTCAGCTCCGGCGTCGATATCCGGCCAGAGGCCGACATGGTCAACGCCCCTTCCGCCGCCAGCCGCCGCACGGCCTCGCGGGCGGGGGTCATCGACACCTCGTATTCCTTCCCGATTCCCCGCAGGGTCAGCGCCTGTCCCGGAGCCAGATCGCCGTGCATGATGCGGGTCCGCAACTGCCGATAGACACGGTCATGGGCCAAAGGATGCGCATCAAGGGGGCGAGGGTTCAGGTTCATATCGCCGTTGTGATCACGAATCGCCGCTGCGTCAATGTCGCAAACGCGGGCGAGGTCTATGTCTGCGCGGTAAACTTGAACCGGTGCAGGTCGCTGCCGTGGGTGCGCAGCCAGCCGCGCGCCTCTTGATAGGGGCCGTAAATCCGTTCGACCTCGGCCCAGAAGGCGGGCGAATGGTTCATCTGCGCCAGATGCGCGACCTCGTGGGCGGCGACGTAATCAAGCACGTCGGGCGGCGTCAGGATCAAGCGCCACGAAAACATCAGCCCCCCGTCCGAGGTGCAAGACCCCCACCGCGACCGCGTATCTCGCAAGGTTAGCTTGCTGTATGGCCGCCCCAGCAGCGCACTATAATCGTCGCAGGCCCCGGTCAGCCGGTCCCGCGCGAGCTCTTTCAAATGCGCGGCGAGCCGGGTCGGCACACGTGCCGCCGGGCCGGGCACCGAAATCGTATCGGTCCCCAGCACCACCCGTCTGCCCTGCCCGGCTTCAACCCGCAGCATCCGACCGCCCAAGGGAAACTCGGC
Organism: Sulfitobacter sp. UBA4523; assembly: GCF_002388305.1. Taxonomy (NCBI): domain Bacteria; kingdom Pseudomonadati; phylum Pseudomonadota; class Alphaproteobacteria; order Rhodobacterales; family Roseobacteraceae; genus Sulfitobacter; species Sulfitobacter sp. UBA4523. The sequence continues at coordinate 803 of NZ_DGMH01000070.1, read as the reverse complement.
CCCGATGCCCACCAGAACATCAGCGCCACGCGCTTCCAGATGCTGGCGAATCCACGCCTCCTTTTCGCGGGCAAAGGCGATTCCCTCTGCCTCTTTCAAGCGTTTCGGCATGGTAAGCGTCACCCGCCCATCCAGCTGCGATATCCGCAATGATATCCGCCGCGCCCGCGCAGAGCGGCGCAGGATCAGCGGGATAGGCGGGTTTCCGGGCAGGACAGGATCAGGCATTTCAGGGTTCCGGGTCGCGATGGGGTGGCGATTGCCTTTGACAGTGCCTATCTCATATGGCACTTGGCCTGAATCATCTATACGCAACAACACTTTCAAAAAGGGGACTTCGATGCCCAATGAAGAATGGGGAACCAAGCGCCTGTGCCCCACAACGGGCAAGCGGTTCTACGACCTGAACAAAGATCCGATCATCAGCCCTTACTCCGGTGAAGTGGTCGAGGTGGATAACTCCAAATCCCGCATGATCGCAGCAGATGCCGAAGATGCCGTCACCGCCAAAGCCAAGAAGGGCGATGTGGATGATGACGAGACATTGGTAGATGACGACGATGTAGATGTGGATCTGGACGACGACATCCTGGACGATGACGACGACGATGATGATACCGTTCCACTCGAAGAAATCGCCGACGTTGCATCCGACGACGAAGATTGATTGAATTTTGCGAGGGCGGGATAGATTTTCCTCTTGATCCCGCCTTCGCGACCGCCTATTCAGCGGCGCATCGGCCTTGAATGGTTGATACACTTCCCGGATCTCTGATCCACGATGGGGCCTTAGCTCAGCTGGG
>NZ_DGMH01000010.1:16404-16608 GCF_002388305.1 Sulfitobacter sp. UBA4523 | reverse complement strand
GTGACCAAAACCGCCGACTTCGCTGCCGCGTTTGAACGTGCCCGCGCCAGCGGTCGCCCGGCCTTGATTGAACTGGTTACCAACCCCGAACAGATCTCTACCCGCACCACGATCACGAAACTGCGCGATGCGGCAAAGAAGTAGGCTCTAAACCGCGGATTAGAGCCACATACCAACACCCCGCCCACTCGTTTTTGCGCGGGC
>NZ_DGMH01000010.1:14440-16284 GCF_002388305.1 Sulfitobacter sp. UBA4523 | reverse complement strand
CCGCGCCCGATAAAGGGCATCTTGGTCGCCATCACCGTCACGAACATGGCGTTTGAGCCGGGTGGCAGGCTTGCCATATAGACCAGCGTGCGGCCCACATCCTCTGCATCCATGCGCGGCTCTGCCCGACGTGACCCATCCGGTTGCAGCACACCCTGGGCCATCTGCTCTGTCATCTCGCTGGCGGCATTGCCGATGTCGATCTGACCACAAGCGATGTCATGCGCCCGCCCGTCCAGCGACAGCGACCGCGTCAGCCCCGTCACCGCATGTTTCGTCGCCGTATAGGGTGCCGAGAACGGGCGCGGCACATGGGCAGAGATCGACCCGTTGTTGATGATCCGCCCACCCTTGGGCGACTGCCGTTTCATCAACCCGAAGGCCGCGCGCGCGCATAGAAACGACCCTGTGAGGTTCGCGGCCACAATGGCGTTCCAGTCGTCAAGCGACAGGTCGTCAATCTCGACCGCGGGGGCGTTGACGCCCGCATTGTTGAACAGCAGGTCCAACCGCCCGAACTGCGCCTCGATCCGGTCAAACAGCGCCAGCACATCCGCCTCGACCCCGACATCGGCGGTGATGGCCAGATGCCCCTCCCCCGCCAACGCGGCGCGGGCCTCCTCTAGCGGGGCCATCCGGCGTCCCGTCAGCACCAGCGTAAACCCCGCCTCTGCCAGCGCTGCGGCGCAGGCGCGCCCGACGCCGCTGCCCCCGCCGGTAACCAGTGCAATCTTCCTCTCCATCATCCCCCCGATCTGCGCCTTTGTGATCCGCGCAAGCTGATTTATACCAAGCGCATAGCAACCCGTTTTCCCCCCTGACGCAAGCCGAAGGACGCCGCAATGATCGACCTCTATACCTGGACCACCCCGAACGGCCGCAAGGTCTCTATCCTGCTAGAGGAGTTGGGCGTCCCCTATACCGCCCACCCCATCGACATCACCAAAGACGACCAATTCGCGCCCGACTTCCTGAAAATCAGCCCCAATAACAAGATCCCCGCGATCAAGGACCATGACAATGGCCTCTGCCTGATGGAATCCGGCGCGATCATGTGGTATCTCGCTGATAAATATGGGAAATTCCTGCCGAGCGATGCGATTGGACGTGCCAAGGTGCATGAATGGCTGATGTGGCAGATGGGCGGCTTGGGTCCGATGGCCGGACAGGCGCATCACTTCTTGCAGTTCAACCCGGGCAAGGCCCCCTACGCCGAAACCCGCTATGCGACAGAGGTCCAGCGGCTTTACGGCGTGCTCGACAAACAGCTCGACGGGCAGGACTTCATCTGCGGTGACTATTCGATTGCGGATATGGCCTGTTGGCCCTGGGTCGCGCGCTATGAATGGCAGCGGGTGGACCTGACGCAATTCCCCAATGTGTTGCGCTGGTACAAAGCACTGCGCGCCCGCGACGCGGTGATCAAAGGGTATCAAGTGCCGAAAGATGTGGGCGAGGTTCCCCGCGGGGAACCGTAAGCCGCGGGCACAATCACAGCCCGTCGATCAGGATATCCAAGGCCCGCTTCAACGCATCGCGCTCTGCCTCAAGCGAGGTCACCTTGTCGCGCAGCGCGGTGCCGGGCACGGCGGCCAGCTCTTGCACCCGCACGATCCATGCGGTGCCGTCGACCTCTACCTGCGGGGTCAGACCGGGAAAGGCAGCGTACCGCCCCGCCTCGCGCAGCGGTGCCACCACGCGCGAGGCGTCGATGCCAATCAGGTCGGTTTGCAGATCCACCACAAGCTGCCCGCCCGCAAGCCGGTACACATCAAACTGCGCCATAACGCACCCTAGAAACTGCGAAAGCGTTCAAGCGGCAGGCCCTCGGCCTCTACCTCTTG
>NZ_DGMH01000010.1:0-14323 GCF_002388305.1 Sulfitobacter sp. UBA4523 | reverse complement strand
CGGCCTCTACCTCTTGCGCATAGGCATCCAGCGCCTGCTGGTTCTCGATCCGCCAGCGGCGGTTGCGTTCTGCCTTGGCGGCGTCCGAAATCGCGGCCTCGGCCAACCGCGACATGTTCAGCCCAAGCGCGCGCGCCGTCTCGGCGACGCTGGCATCCAACGTAAGATTTACTTTGACACGGCCCATGGCACCCTCTCGCATTATGCGTATAGGGCAGGAGTATAGGTGAGGATGAAGAGTCGGGCAAGGCGGCGCGGGTTGGTGCGTATATGTGGGCCTATCGCGCGCATTAGGCCCGGCCCATCGCAAAGAAGAAGGGGCAAGGCGATCCGCCCTGCCCCGTTCGAGTTTCAGTCTTTCTGATCCAGCGCTGCAAGGAACGCCTCGATCCCGCGCTGCAATCGCGCCTTGCTGACAGCCGAGAAATCGCGCGGCAAGCGCATCTCTACCTTCCCGTCCGACGCGATCACCCGCATCTCCCCCTGTGGCAACCCCAGCCGCAAGGATGTCTTGGCAGAGCTTCGCCCCGCAGGTTTTGGCGCGGCTTTCTTTGCCGTGATCCCTGCCCGCAGAATTGCAAGTTCGGCATCGGCATCCCGTTCAGGCTGCTTGATCAGCGCCTTTTTCAGCGTCATCGCATTGCCCGCCTGCGCATCAAGGAACCGATAAACATCGAGCCCAAGCGCCCGCGGGATCGCCTCGGGGTAGCGCAGCGCGCCGTCCAGATCGGCAAGCACACGGGCGAACTGCCGGATATAGGTCTTCTTCTGTTTCAACGCAGAGGCATAGAGCGTGCCAACCGCGTCGCTCACCTCGACGCCCGAATCCTGCGCATAGGACAGGGCCAGCCGCGCCATCTCGCCAAAGGACAGATCTTTGCGCACAAGGTTCTCGTCCACCATCTTGCGGTACAGATCCGCAAGGGGTTCCCCGCGGGGAACCAGCGCGGCGGGGATGCGGGAATAGCGCGGGTCGCCGGTTTCGGCCGCAAGTTCGCGGAAAGCGGTGAGCCGGCGGAAACCTTGAATAAGCTCATACCCGTTATCCGTCTGCTCCACCCGAATGGGGTTGGAGAGGCCGACCGACTGGATCGACTGTTTCAGCTCTGCCAGTTCGGGGTCGACATTGGCCGACCGGTCGCGGGTCAGCTTGTCGGTATGCACATCCGAGGTCTGGATCAGATCGGTGATCAACCCCAGCCGTTTCAGCCGCACATGCTCATGCGCCAGCGCGTCGTTTTCCGCGCGAATGGCGGCCTCTGCGCTGGCGCGCTCTGAGGTGGCTTCAAGCGTTTCCGAGATCGCGCTTGCCATCGGGCCGCGTCGCGACGGGGCAGGGGGGGTGGGCACAGGATCAGAGTTCTGCAACGGGTGGCCCTGAATGTTGTACTCCTTCACAACGGGCGGTTCGGCAGGTGCGTTCCCCGCGGGGAACCCCGCGTCTTCCTCTTCATCCAGATCGAAGTTGATATCGAAAACAGAGCGTTTCTTAACCATTATTCATCCTCCAGTTTATCCCACGCATCGACAAGCGTGGCACGGAATTCATCATAGGCCCGATCAAAGGAGGCCCGCGCGCGGCGCCAGGTCTCGCGGGTCATCTGGCGGTAATCCATCTCGTAGATCGATGACAGGAACCGGCCTGACTGTTCAACCGCGCGGGTCATTTCAATCGGGTGCTCTGCTACATGTGGCTTAAAGACCTGATTAAATGCTGACTGCATCGCACGGTGCAGATCGTTATTCGGCTCGAAACGGGTCAATAGAAACTTGATGTCAGCAAAGGCCTTGACCGGATCGGTGCCCGACGGCAGCCGCCCGCGGAAGCGGCCCAGATCCTCAAGCGCTTCAGACAGCTGGCCGATGAAGCTGGTGGTGCTGTCATACTCCCAATAGCCGGGGCCGGACGGAATATACAAAACATCCGCCGCAAAGACCGCGTTCATCGACTGGTAGCCAATGGCGGGCGGGCAGTCGAAGATGATCAGGTCATAGGCGTCCGGCGGGATCGTATCAAGATAACGGGACACGGCGGCAAAGAACGACCATTCGGGGTTCAGGTGCCGGTACTGCGCGCTGGCAAATTCAACGAAGGCGGCATTGGCACAGCTGGGGATCAGGTCGATCGTGGGCCAGCTGGTCGGCTTGATGAAATCGGTGGCGCGCAATTCGCTAAGCCCCATGCCGGTGACAGAGGCAGGCAGTTTGCGTTGGGGCAGGGTGGCCCCGCTTTCCGCGCCGCCTTGCACCGCGTTCATCCGCTCTGTCTCGCGGATCAGGTCGCGGGCCATGATGCCCCAGACGGTGACCTCTTCCGAGACATCCGACAGCCCCATCGAATGGCTGAGCGTGGCCTGCGGATCGAAATCCACGGCCAGCACGCGGTAGCCGTCAAGCGCGGCCGCATGGGCGAAATGCAGCGCGACGGTGGACTTGCCCGCGCCGCCCTTGAAGTTCGCAATCGCGGCACGCACCGCCCGCTTGCCCGCAGGGCGCGGCGGCATCAGCGACCGGTTCTTGATCTTCAGCTTGCGCCGCAACTCGTTGATCTCGTCCAGCGCATACCAGCGCTGGCGGCCTTCCTCTTCCACTTGCCCCTCGGGCAGGGACGGATCAGCGGCCAGCCTGCCGCGCAGGGTCGACGGGTTGGTCTTAAAGATCAGCTCCGCCACTTCCCAGCTTGAGAACCGGCGCAGGGTCTTTTCCATCTCGGGCGAATAGGTCTGATGCCGGATGTGCCCCTGCATCTTGAGCGATTGCGCCTGAAGCTTTGCCAGGTCCGCATAGGTAAACATAAGCTGTCCTTTTCCCTACCCGTTCCCCGCGGGGAACCGTCGCCCCGCACGCTGTGGCGGCACCGGAAAACCCGAAAGAGAACGCTAATTACTACTCAATTTGGATTTACGCTGAATTTGCATCTCATGGAAAGACATTTATTCTATAAACAGGTTTTCACTATCCCTTATACCACAGGGTCTCGGCGCGATTCGGGCGATAGGCGCGGCTCTATAGCCCCGGGGCGGAAATATAGGGGGACAGCAGGATCGGCCCCGCGACATATTGGGGGACAAAAACGCTGTAATAGGGGACGCTCTGTATGACCCCCTATACCAATGATACCTCAACTTTCAAATTTGAATGGGGAAGAAAGAGGGTCGGTGCAAAACCAATCCTTGACAGAATCGGGTTTCCGGACGCAAATCAGGGAAGAGGCGGAAAAGACGTTGTCTACGCCCCGAGGATCCATCAAGAGATCGAACTGAGGCTGCACATTCACACCGTGCCAGATCGGAGCAGCTATGCTTTCACCGAAACCCGTGGGGCGTGACGCCGCCGCGCGCAAGTATGATATCATCACCGCCTTGGGGGCCTATGCCCTTGCCGGCGGGAAACATGATCACCGTCTGGTGCTGCGCTTCATTACACTTGTAACGGCGCGCTACAACTGGGCGCGCAATGAACTGGCCGTGGGTCAGCGCGAGATCGCGCAGCTTTGGTCCGTTGATGAACGCACCGTCAAACGCGAGATGGCGAAACTGCGCGGCTGTGGCTGGCTGGTGGTAAAACGTCAGGGCGCACGCGGACGGGTGACGGAATACGGGCTCGACCTTGATGCGATCCTTGAAAAGACGCGCCCGCAATGGCCGCAGGTCGGCCCGGACTTTGATCTGCGCATGCAGGGCGCGCCGGAACCGACGCGGGTGGTGCCTTTGCCCGTGCGTGGCACCGCCCCGACGCCGCCTGTCGAAGGGGGCAGCGAATGGGCGTTGGCGCAGGCTGTGCTTCATGCCGAAGATGCCGGTGTCTATGGCAGTTGGCTGCATAATCTCACGCGGCAGGATCGGGCAGGGGGGCGTGTCACGCTTCAGGCCCCCAGCCGTTTTCACGGGGCCTATGTGCAGACCCATCTGATCCCCCGCGTGCTGGCTGCATTGCAGGCCGTAGATAGTGACGTGTCCGAGGTCGTGATCACGGCCTGAACCGGATCGGCTGAACGGGGGGACGCTGGTCCCACGCTTTGCCATTGTAATCCGCGAAACCGCAGGCGACATTCCCCGCAATTAAACTGTTGCCCCTGCGTCAGCAGGGAAGGGGAGGATACCATGCAATTGAACGGACAGGCCGCCATCGTCACCGGTGGCGCTTCGGGGTTGGGCGGGGCCACGGCAGCGTTTCTGGCGCAGGCCGGGGCCAAGGTCACCATCTTTGATATGAACGCTGAACTGGGCGAGGAAAAAGCCACCGCCATCGGGGGCAAGTTCCTGCGCGTTGATGTCACCGACGAAAGCGCTGTAGAGGCCGCGATCGCAGAGGCCGAAGGGCTGCACGGCAAGGCGCGTATTCTGGTAAACTGCGCGGGCATCGGCCCGCCCGCCAAAGTCGTGGATCGTGACGGCGCGGCGCTGCCCTTGGCAAGCTTTACCAATGTCGTGAATGTGAACCTGCTGGGGTCGTTCAACGTCTTGTCGAAATTCGCCGCCGCCTTGCACAAGGCAGAGCCCGTGGGCGAAGAACGCGGCGTGATCATCAACACGGCGTCGGTCGCGGCGTTTGATGGCCAGATCGGGCAGGCGGCCTATGCGGCATCGAAGGGCGGGATCGTGGGCATGACCTTGCCCGTCGCCCGCGAGCTGGCGCGCTATGGTATCCGGGTGATGACGATTGCACCGGGGCTGTTCCTCACACCGCTGCTGGAAGGGCTGCCGCAGGAGGCGCAGGATTCGCTTGGCGCGCAGGTGCCCTTCCCCAGCCGTTTGGGCGATCCGTCGGAATACGCCAAGATGGTCGGGGCGATTATCGACAACCCGATGCTGAACGGTGAAACGATCCGCCTTGATGGCGCGATCCGCATGGCACCGAAATAGAGACTGAATAGAGGGGAAAGCGTCATGGCACATGCCTATATCGTAGAGACAGCCCGCACCGCAGGGGGGCGCCGTGGCGGCGCGCTGCGCGACTGGCACCCTGCCAATCTGGGGGCCGAAGTGTTGAATGCGCTGGTGGCGCGGTCCGGGATCGACGGCGCGGTGATTGACGACGTGATCGTCGGTTGCGTCAGCCAGGGCGGAGAGCAATCCTTTGCCTTCGGGCGCAACTGTGTGCTGGCGTCGAACCTGCCGCAATCGGTGCCTGCGGTGACCATCGACCGGCAATGCGGCAGCTCGCAACAGGCGGTGCAATTCGCGGCACAGGCGGTGATGTCGGGCACGCAGGATGTGGTTGTCGCCATGGGTGTCGAAAGCATGACACGGGTGCCGATGGGGTCGAATGTGTCACTTTATGCCAAGGCGGGGTTGGGCGAGGGCCCGTTCAGCGACCGGATCGAGGCGCGCTACGGCACCAAGAATTTCAGCCAGTTCATCGGCGCGGAAATGGTCGCGCAAAAGCACGGGTTCACCCGCGCGGAACTGGACGCCTATGCGCTGGAAAGCCACCGCCGCGCCACCGCTGCGCGGGATGGTGGGGCCTTTGACGCAGAGATCATTCCGCTGGCCATCGAGGGCGGGATGCACACCCGCGACGAAGGCATCCGCGATGATGCGACGCTTGACGGGATTTCCTCTGTTAAACTGCTTGATCCGGATGGCATGATCTCTGCCGCGAATGCGTCGCAGATTTGCGATGGGGCGGCGGGCGTGTTGGTCGTGTCCGAAGCCGCGCTCAAGAAATACAAGCTGACCCCGAAGGCGCGGATCGTGAACCTGACGGTGACCGCGGGCGATCCGGTGATCATGCTGGAGGAACCGCTGCCCGCCACCGACCGCGCGCTGGAGCGGGCCGGTATGAAGATCGACGACATCGATCTGTTCGAGGTCAACGAAGCCTTTGCGCCGATCCCGATGGCCTGGGCGAAGCACACCGGGGCCGATCCGGCCAAGTTGAATGTGAACGGCGGCGCGATTGCGCTTGGACATCCTTTGGGGGCCTCTGGTGCGCGGCTGATGACGACGCTGGTGCACAGCCTGCATGCGCGCGGCCAAAGATACGGGTTGCAAACCATGTGCGAAGGCGGCGGCATCGCCAATGTCACCATCATCGAGGCACTGTAGCCCCGATCACATGAAGGGGGTGACGGACGCAACGTTCGTCATTTCCAAAGCGCGCACATCCTGACAAGTTGCAGGAAAATAATACGTCCCGGAGGAACAAGATGACGCTACCCGCCCTTTTCGACAATTTGCGTATCCCGCTGATTGGCAGCCCGCTGTTCATTATCTCGAACCCTGATCTGGTGATTGCACAGTGCAAGGCCGGTATCGTGGGCAGCTTTCCAGCGCTGAACGCACGTGAAGCGGAGGGGGAGCCGATTGAGCTGGACCGCTGGTTGACACGCATCAAGGAAGAGCTGGACCGTCACAACCAAGCGAACCCCGACAATCCTGCCGCCCCCTATGCGGTGAACCAGATCGTGCATAAATCCAATGCGCGGCTTGAACGGGACGTAGAGATTTGCGTCAAGCACGAGGTGCCGCTGTGGATCACGTCGCTTGGGGCGCAGGAATGGCTGAACGATGCGGCGCATGGCGCGGGCGGTGTTGTCTTGCACGACATCATCAACAACCGCTTTGCCCATAAGGCGATTGAAAAAGGGGCCGATGGTCTGATCGCCGTGGCCGCAGGGGCAGGGGGGCACGCCGGTGCCTTGTCGCCGCTGGCGCTGATCCAGGAAATCCGCGAATGGTTCAACGGGCCGCTGTTCCTGTCGGGGGCGATTGCCAAGGGCGACAGTATTCTTGCGGCGCAGGCCATGGGTGCGGATGGCGGCTATGCCGGGTCGGCGTTTATCGCCACGCAAGAGGCGAATGCCGATGCACGCTACAAGCAGATGATCGCGGATTCGGGGGCTTCGGATATCGTGTATTCCGACTTGTTCACCGGCGTTTGGGGCAACTATCTGAAAGCCTCGATCGAGGCGCAGGGCATGGATCCGAACAACCTTGAACGGTCCGACCCGTCGAACATGAACTTCGGTGCCGATCGCGAAAAGCCCAAAAGCTGGAAAGAGATTTGGGGGGCCGGTCAGGGCATCGGCGCGGTCAAGGATGTGCGCCCCGCCGCCGAGGTGGTCGAGCGGATGGCGACAGAATACGCCGCGGCACGCAAAAGGCTGTTCGATCAGACCGCGTGATTGTAAAACAGGCCGTCCCTTCGGGGGCGGCTTTTTTGATGACGGGATAGGGATCGCCATGCACACCGCGCCGGAGACGACTTTACGACGCTTGTTCGACCGCGCGGTCGCCGTGGCCGATCCGATGCAATCGCTGGCCGCGCATCTGCCGCCGAAACCGGCGGGCCGTGTGGTGGTGATCGGTGCGGGCAAGGCCAGCGCGCGCATGGCCGAGGCGGTCGAGGCGGCCTGGGGCCCCTGCGACGGTTTGGTGATCACCCGCTACGGATACGCCCGCCCCTGTCAGGGGATCGAGATTGTCGAGGCCGCGCACCCCGTGCCCGATGCCGCCGGACAGGCCGCAACCGCGCGGATGCTACAATTGGTGCAGGGCTTGGGCGAGGGGGACTTTGTGTTGGCGTTGATCTCGGGCGGGGCGTCGGCGCTGCTGACCGCGCCCTTGGGGGAGATTACGCTGGCCGAGAAACAGGCGGTGAACGCGGGGTTGCTGGCCTCTGGCGCGCCGATCACGCAGATGAATGTGGTGCGCAAGCATCTGTCGCAGGTCAAGGGCGGGCAGTTGGCGGCGGCGGCCTATCCGGCGGCGATGCACACGTTGATGATCTCGGACGTGCCGGGGGATGATATGGCGATGATCGGGTCGGGCCCCACGGTGGGCGATGCCTCCACCTCGCGCGATGCGCAGGCGATTTTGACGCAGTGGGGCGTGGCGGTTCCGGCCTCGGTCACGCGGGCGCTGGCTGCGGGGTCGCAGGTCGTGCCGCCGGATGATGCGCGGCTGTCGCGTGTGATGAACCGGATTTATGCGGCCCCCAAGCAATCGCTGGATGCGGCACAGGCTTTGGCCGAGGCAGAGGGGTTTCGTGTGATTCGTCTGGGCAATGACCTAGAGGGCGAGGCCCGCGAGGTCGCCCGCGCCCATGCCGCCTTGGCCCTGCAAGAACAGGCGCGTCTACATCCCGGCGATGCGCCGATTGTTGTCCTGTCGGGGGGGGAGCTGACGGTCACGCGGCGCGGGGATGGCGTTGGTGGACCGAATGCGGAATATGCCTTGGCACTGATGCTGGCCCTGAACGGGGCGGGGGGTATCTGGGGGTTGGCCTGCGATACCGACGGCGTCGACGGCGCGGCAGAGGTCGCGGGGGCGATCATCGGACCCGACACTTTGGCACGGGGCGGGGCCGCGCGCGCCGACGCAGAATCGGCGTTAGCGGTAAATGACGCCCACGGTTTCTTTGGTCGGATGGGCGGTCAGGTGGTGACGGGACCGACGCTGACGAACGTCAACGACTTCCGTGCTATGATTGTGCATCCCGTCTGATCGGCAACCCTGAGTTGGGGCGTCTTCAGATTCTGTTGAGGTTTCTGTCTTAATCCTATGCGCAAGTAATAATTAACGTTGGCAGGGAAACCGGTGCTACTTATAAGTGAGGGATGCCGGTAACATGATCAGCGGGTGGCTTTCATCGATTAGGCGCTTTTCAGTTTTGAGAAATGTGAGAGTATAGTTTTGTTCAAGCGCTTAGATTTGATTTTGGTCGTTGTCTGCCTTCTCGTGACCTTCGGGATCTACGCTGAAGGGGCGCGAATGAACCGCGCCGCAGCCAAGGCCGAATTCGCCCGCATCACCGAGGACGGGCTTCAGGCGCTGGATCGTCGGATGAACATCTATCTGCAAAGTCTGAACGGCGCCGCAGGGATGATGCAATCGGCGGAGAATATCGAATACGACGATTTCGAGATCTTTGTCGAAAGCCTGGATTTAGAAAACTACCTGCCCGGCATCAACGGGATCGGGTTTGTCGAACCCGTGGCCAAGGTGGACGAAGATGCTTTCGTCGCCGATATGCGTGCCAATGGGACGCCGGGGTTCGAGATCAGGCCAGAAACGAACCATGACCAGAAATATGTGATCAAATATATCGCGCCGGTGCTGCCCAACAAGGAAGCCGTCGGGCTGGACATCAGCTTTGAAAAAGGGCGGCGCGAGGCGGCGGATCGGGCACGCGAAACCAACACCCCGCAGCTGACTCCGCGCATCCTGCTGGTGCAGGACGCGATGAAGCAACCGGGATTCTTGCTGCTGCGCCCGCTGTTCTATGCCTCCGGCCCGCGCGAGGGGACGTTTCGCGGCTGGGTCTATGCGCCGTTCATCGGCCGCAATCTGTTGCAGGATCTGACGCCGAACCAGAACAATGTGTATGATTTCCACGTCTATGACGGCGACACGACCGACCCCGAGGCTCTGATCTATGCCAGCCAGGATCACGAACATGCGGCGGGTAAGTATAGTGAGGTCTATACCACCGAATTCTTCGGACGGACCTGGACCGTCCAATATGAAAGCACCCCCTTGTTCGAGGCGTTGTTCCCCGGTGGCACGCCGCTGCTTGCGCTGATCGCAGGGATTGCCCTGACCGCGATGCTGATCGTGGTGCTGCGCGCTATTCGCCAACGCGGGGATTCTCTGGCCGAGGTGGCCGCGCTGCGCGAACAGCAGATCAGCGCCCGCGAAGAGGAAAACCGGTCGATCATCGAGAACAGTGTCGTGGGCATCTTCATTCTGGATGAACGCCGCGAGATCCTGTTTGCCAACCACGCCGCGCTCGAGATTTTCGACAAGCATGAAGACGGGATGGGCGGGTTGCCCCTGACCAAATTCGTGACAGAGGCGGGGTGGCTGCCCGCAGAGGCAGGCTATAACGCCACGGGCACCAAACACGACGGATCCACGCTGCACCTTGATCTACATTATAACGAATGGGAGACGCTGAATGGCGTCAAACGCATCACCGCCATTGTGCGGGATGTGTCGGTCGAGGTCGGGGCCGTCGGGGAACTGGCCGGGATCAAGGAGCGCTATGACCATGCCCTCGCGGGGTCAGAGATTGGCGTGTTCGAGATCGACCTGATGTCGGGCACATCGGTGGTCTCGCCGACGTGGCGCAAGATCATGGATGTCGGTCCGGAGGTCGAGGATACGCAGGAAGAGTTCCTGAGCCGTATCCACCCCGACGATCTGCCCCGTCTGATCGAGGCGGATCAGGATTGTATCACCGGCAAGGCAGAACGGTCGCGGACCGAATACCGGATGCAGTTCGGCGAAAGCTGGCGCTGGATGCGGTCGGATGCCGTGGTCGTGGACCGCGCCGACGACGGGTCGGCGATACGGATGGTCGGGACGCAAAGCGACATCACCGCGCTGCGTCACGCCCGCAACGCGCTTGAGGCAAGCGAGAAGCGATTCCGCACCGTGCTGAATGCGGCCCCCGTAGGCATGGCGACCCTGAACAGCAACGGGCAGTTCACCAGCGTGAACAACGCGATGTGCGAGCTGACGGGATATTCGCAAAAGGCAATGACCGACCAGTTCAACCTTGCGCAGATCATCCCCGAGGAAGATGTGAAGCTGATGCGTGATATCGTGACCAAGTTCACCCAAAGCGGGTCGAACGAGGTTTACCGCGGCGAACATCCGATCCTGCACAAGGACGGCGGCCAGCGGTGGGGGCTGTTCAACATCACCTGGACTTTCGACAAGAACGAAGGGGCTTATGTGTTTATCGCGCAGGTCAATGACATCACGGACCAGAAGAAGATCGACGAGATCAAGAATGAATTCGTGTCCACGGTCAGCCATGAATTGCGCACGCCGCTGACCTCTATCAAGGGGGCGCTTGGCCTGATCGAGATGTCGGCGCGTGACACCATGCCTGCCTCGGCGCTGCGCCTGATCGAGATCGCGCGCAACAACGCCGACCGTCTAACCACCATCGTGAACGATATTCTCGACCTCGAAAAGATATCGTCGGGCAAGATCGACTTTGACCTCAGCCCGATGAGCCTGAACGAGGTCATCTCTTCGGCCGTGCAAGAGATGATGCCCTTTGCCGTCACCCATAACACCAAACTGGTGATGGATCTGCCCGACACCGACATCAATGTAACCGCCGATTGGTCACGGATGATGCAGGTGCTGGCGAACCTGATGTCGAATGCGTGCAAGTACTCGACCGAAGGCACCGACGTCACGATCAAGGCCGAGACGATTGGCGACATGGCGATTGTTTACGTTCAGAACTTCGGCCCCGGTGTGCCCGAGAATTTCAAGAACCGGATTTTTCAGGCGTTCTCTCAGGCCGATGGATCGGACACGCGGGCCAAGGGCGGGACGGGCCTTGGGCTGAATATCACGCGACAGATCGTCTGGCGTCAGGGCGGCAACATCGGCTTTGAAAGCAAGCCGAGCGGGACCACGATTTTCTGGTTCACCTGCCCGCTGGCCACCGATGCCGAAGGGTATGACGTGCTGCCCGATGCCCGCACGTTCGAAGTGATCGACGGCACGAAGGACAACCTTAGGGTGTTGCACCTTGAGGATGACGAAGAGTTTGCAGAGGTGCTGCGCGAAGGGTTGAGACCCTTTGCCGATGTGCAAAACGTCACGCGGCTGAACGAGGTCCACGATGCGTTGAGCGCGGGGCTGCTGGATGTGATCATCCTTGACTGGACCGTGCCAGATGGCGATGCCGCTGCCGTCCTGGACGATATCGCCGAGCTTCAGCCAACGGCGCGGGTGGTCGGGCTGACCTCTGACGCGGCGCGCGCGAGGGATAGTCGGGTGGGCACCCATCTGGTGAAGTCACAGACCGATCTGAACCACATTATCGAAAGTATTGTAGGTCCGACACAAAGAGCGAGTTGATCTCCTTATGGTTGTGTCTAAAGTTGCTAAAAATCGCCTTAAAAATGTCTAGATACTTTTGTCTATGATGGCGCAAGGGATGGAGAGGGTGCTTGGCTAGGGATGGTGCCTTCTTTTTGTAAGTAAGGACGCGATATGTCTTGGAACGGAAAGAAGCGCCATATTGCCACCGGTTTCGTCGCCGGGTCGGCCTTGGCTGGGGGGTGGTACGCCGCGACCTCGGCGCTGCTGTCGGGCACACCGGCGCAAACCGTTCCGGTTATCGGGGCCATCGCCATTGCCAGTCTGGTGCCGCTGATCGCCGCGAATGTGCGGGCCACGCCGGCGCGTGCGACGGTTGATGACAGCGTCGCCCAACAGCTGCGCGTGCTGAAGATGCACACAATGGTAAACGTGGTCGACACCGATAACCTGCTGGTCGAGGTGAACGATCTGTTGCTAGAGGCAACCGGCTATACCCGCCAAGAGCTGATCGGCAAACCGGTCGCGATGCTGTATTCCAAGGACAATAGAACCACCGCCACTGAAATCCGCGATCTGCTGCGGCAGGGCAAAAGCTGGCAGGGTGAAACGACGCTGCGCAATCGCGACGGGTCCACCTGCGTGACACAGACGACAGTGACCCCGTTGCTGGATGCGAATGGCCGCTGGATCGGGTCGATCTCGGCGCGGACGGACATCACCTCTACCACCAAGCTGATCGCGCGGCGCGACACGGCGATGACCTTGCACGAGCTGCGCGACGACATCTGGATCGTGTCCGAAGACAACCTTGAGTTGCGCTATATGAACCTTGCCGCCAAGGCACGGTTCGGCTGGTCGACGCGGCCCAAGAACGGGCAAACGGTGCGCGATATGGCGGCCGAGCGCGGCTGCGAGGATGTGCTCGACGCCTGTCTGCGGATGATGGATATCGGCGACACCTATATGACGTTCAACGCGACGATATCGGGCACGAACTTTGAAGGGTCGATCAAGTGGCTCAACAAGGGGACAGTCGACGGGCGTCTGCTGATCATGCTGCACGATATCACCGAACGGCTTGAACAAGAGCGGCTGCAGGCGGATTTTATCTCTATGGTCAGCCACGAACTTCGGTCGCCCTTGACCTCGATCAAAGGGTCGATGGGGCTGCTGTTGTCGAAAGCCGCGGGCCAGCTGCCGCCCAAGGCCGAGGGCTTGCTGGAGATCGCGCATCGCAATGCCGATCGTCTGGTCCTGATCATCAACGACATCCTGGACATGGAGAAGATCTCCTCCGGGCGTCTGGATTTCGAACTGGAAACCGCCGACCTGTCAGAACTGGTGGCCGAATCCCTGCGCGCCAATGCGACCGCCCATCAGCGGTTCGGCTTGCAGATCAAATGCCACGGGGTGGATACGCCCACCTATATCGAGACCGACGCCAACCGTATCATTCAAGTTTTAACCAACTTGATGTCGAATGCTGCGAAGTTTTCCAAGCCGGGCGGCACGGTGGAGATCTCCGTCGAAAAAACGCCCGAAAACGTATGTGTGTCTGTACGCGATGAGGGTATGGGCATTGCGCCCGAAGACCAGCATAAGATCTTTCAGCGGTTTGCAGATATGGCGAATTCCGACCGGGCGACCAAAGGCGGTACCGGTTTGGGGCTGAGCATCTGTAAAGCAATTGTTGAAGGTTTGGGTGGTACGATCGATTTTGTCAGTAAAGAAGGGCTGGGAACAACTTTCACCTTCACTTTACCTGTCAAAACGCGCCATTCTGGGCCAGAGAATGATTTTGAAAGACTAGAGAACGTTGGATAAGAGTCCCGTATGATTAAATTGCTTCACGTAGAAGACGACGCCGATATTCGCGAAATCGCCAAAATGTCACTCGAACTGTCGGGTGATTTCGTGGTTGAGCAATGCGATTGCGGCGAACAGGCGCTTGAAAAGACGCTGGACTATATCCCCGACGTGTTTTTGCTGGATATGATGATGCCCGGCATGACCGGCCGTCAAACGCTTGAGAAACTGCGCGAGAATCCGGATTTCGCAAATGTGCCCGCGATCTTCATGACCGCCCGTGCCCAGCCGAACGAGCTGGAAGAACTGCGCGGCATCGGCGCGACAGAGGTGATCAGCAAACCCTTTGATCCCATGTCGCTCGCCGACCAGATCAAGGCAGCCATCGCCTGAATAAGATCAGACGTTAGATGGAAAACCGCGGCGGAAATGCTGCGGTTTTTTTGTTTTGTGGGTTTCGTTGTTTGTGAGGTTGATACGGGTGGGGCGTATGTTTGAAAATCTAAAGTGCCGAAGTGACGTTATGTTAAATAACGTCACGGCTTAAACCCTGCCGGTGAAGCCATCTGAATACCGGTTAAGAGTCACCCGCGTGCGCCGCGATTTTTCCGGCAAGCATCACGGATATTCTCGACGCAATCCCTACGCCAGACACTGCACGAAGAATGCCGACAACGGGCCGTGTTGGCTTTGATCCGTAAGCATCCGGCGTAGGCCGC
>NZ_DGMH01000001.1:12425-15957 GCF_002388305.1 Sulfitobacter sp. UBA4523 | reverse complement strand
GTGGGCGAGGACCAGAAACAGCACCTTGAACTGACCCGCGACATCGCGGCCAAGTTCAACCATGACTACGGCGTCGATTTCTTCCCGTTGACCGAACCGGTGATCGAAGGGGCTGCGACCCGCGTCATGTCCCTGCGCGACGGGTCCAAGAAGATGTCGAAATCCGACCCTTCCGATGCCAGCCGTATCAACCTGACCGACGATGCCGACACCATCGCCAAGAAAATCCGCAAGGCCAAGACCGACGCCGATGCGCTCCCCTCCGAAGTGGACGGCCTCAAGGACCGGCCAGAGGCGCGCAATCTGGTGAATATCTTTGCCGCGCTGAACGACCAGACCGTTGAACAGGTTCTGGCCGATGTGGGCGGCCAGCAGTTCGGCACCTTCAAACCCAAACTGGCTGAACTCGCCGTCGCCAAAATGGCCCCGATCAGCACCCGCATGGCAGAGCTGATGGCCGACGAGGCAGAGATCGACCGCATTCTGGCCCACGGTGCCACCCAAGCGCGCGAGATCACCGCGCCGATCCTCAAGAAAACCTACGAGATTGTGGGCATGGTGGGCTAAACCAGCCCGCCCCTTCACCCTTTCCCAAATACTCACTCCACAGGTCCCCCCCGCAGCACCACGGCTGCGGGCCTTGCCCCCATGGACAATCCTTTAGCGTTTTGCCAGCCTTCGCCCGAACCACGAAGGGGATAGACGATGACCACCGGTTTTTTCATGGATGAACGCTGCTTTTGGCACGCAGGTGGCAACTATGCCTTTACCATGCCCGTGGGCGGCTTGGTGCAGCCGCTGGCGGCGGGCGGCCTGCCGGAAAACCCCGAGACCAAACGCCGCCTGCGCAATCTGATGGAGGTCACCGGCCTGATGGCCGAGCTCGACCTGCGCAGCGCGGCACCTGCATCGCGCGAGGATCTGCTGCGGGTCCATCCGGCTGCCTATCTCGACGACTTCAAGCGCCTTTCCGACGCGGGCGGTGGAGAGCTGGGGCTGCGCACCCCCTTCGCCGCCGGCGGGTTCGAGATTGCGGCGCTGTCCGCGGGCCTCTCCATCGCCGCGGTAGAGGCCGTTGCCAAAGGTGACCTCGACAATGCCTATGCGCTCAGCCGTCCACCGGGGCACCATGCGCTGCCTGATTTCCCTAACGGCTTCTGCCTGCTCGCCAATATCGCCATCGCGATCGAGGCAGCAAAGGCCAAGGGGCTGGTGCGCCGCGTTGCCGTGCTGGACTGGGATGTGCACCACGGCAATGGCACCGAGGCGATCTTTTATGACCGCGACGACGTGCTGACGATCTCGCTCCATCAAGAAGGGAATTACCCGCTTGATACCGGCGCGCTGGCGGATCGAGGCAACGGCGCGGGAGCCGGTTACAATATCAACCTGCCGATGCACGCGGGGTCGGGGCATACGGCCTATCTGCATGCGCTCGATCGCGTGGTGCTCCCCGCGCTCGACGCGTATCAGCCCGATATGATCATCGTCGCCTGCGGTTTCGATGCCTCTATCGTGGACCCGCTGGCGCGCATGCAGGCCACAGCGGAAACCTTTGCCGAGATGACACAGCAGATCAAAGCCGCGGCGCAAAAACTTTGCGGCGGCAAGCTGGTGCTCGTTCATGAAGGCGGCTATTCAGAGGCCTATGTTCCCTTCTGTGGCCACGCCACCATTGCAGCCCTCGCAGACAGTGACATCACAGCGCCAGATCCCCATGCGAAGAACTTTCGCATTCGCCAGCCAAGCCCCGCATTCGACGCTTTCCTGCGCGCGTCCATCGACGACATGGCGCAAGAGCTGAACCTATAAGAGAGACCCCGATGCCGACACCCAATCCCGACGCGCTGCATTTCCTGCAAACCCGCCGTTCGCGCCCCGCCAAGACCCTAACCACACCGGTCCCCGACCGCGACACGCTGACCGAGCTGTTGACCGTGGCCTCGCGTGCGCCGGATCACGGGATGCTGGAGCCCTGGCGATTTATCGTGATCGAAAAGCCCGCGATGGCGCGTCTGGCCGACATCGCCGAGGCACGCGGCACCGCCCTGGCGCTCGACGCCGAGCAGATCCAGAAGGGCCGCGGGCAATTCGATCAGGGCGATCTGGCGGTTGTGGTGGTCGAGGTGCAGAAACCCTCGCCCAAGATCCCGCCGTTGGAACAGACCTATGCCGTGGGCGGGGTCTGCCTGTCGCTGGTCAATGCCGCGCTCGCCTCTGGCTGGGGCGCGAACTGGCTAAGCGGTTGGGTCAGCCACGACCGCGCCTTCATGACCGAGGCTTTCGACCTCGCGGAACACGAACGCATCGCAGGCATCATCCATATCGGCACCGAAACCTCCGCCCCGCCAGAGCGCGGGCGCCCCGACATCACGGCGATCACCACATGGCAATAGCACAGATTTTTCGCGCCTTCGGGCTGGCCGTTGGACAGCTCGGCGATCCAAGCTTTCGCCGCGTGCTGCTGCTGGGTGTCGGCTTGGCGTTGCTGCTGCTGGTCGGTGCGTCTGCGGGCTTTGTCTGGCTGATCGACTGGCTGACCGGAGAGGACAACTGGCTGCCCGTTCTGGGCGAGGTTTCGTGGCTTGACGATCTGTTCAGCTGGGGGGCAGCGCTGCTGTTGATGGTGCTGTCGGTGTTCCTGATGGTGCCCGTCGCCTCGGCCATCACGTCGATGTTTCTGGATGATGTGGCCGACGCGGTAGAGGCCGAACACTACCCCCATCTGCCCCCCGCCACGCCCGTTCCCTTTGGCGACGCGCTGCGCGATACGGTGAACTTCATGGGGGTGCTGATCGGTGTGAACGTCGTGGCGTTGGTGCTGTACCTGATGTTCGCCCCCTTCGCGCCCCTGATCTTCTGGAGCGTGAACGGTTTCTTGTTGGGGCGCGAGTATTTCACCCTTGCCGCGATCCGGCGGGTGGGCCGCACCGAGGCAAAGCGTCTGCGCGGGAAACATGGCCTTACAATCTGGGCCGCCGGCGTGTTGATGGCGATTCCCCTGTCGGTGCCGCTGCTGAATCTGGTGATTCCGATCCTAGGGGCGGCGACCTTTACCCATTTGTTCCACCAATTGGTGTCGGTGCCCCGTGGAGCCACTGCTCCACATCCGCCACGGTGAACCAGCCCGACAGGATGATCCCCGCGATGATCGCCCATAGCACGATCGACACAGCGGTCGTCCACAGCGCTTTCTTTTTTAGGTGGTGATGTTCGGGGGCCCCCGCATGGGTGCCCTCGACGATCTGGCCCAGATCCCCCTGGGTCTGCACCCGTACTGGCAGCAGGATCATAAAGACCATCGACCAGATCACGGTGAACAGAACGATACCTGACATGACGGCCATGGTTACACCTGCTCCAGCTCGACCAGCGCGCCGTTAAAGTCTTTGGGGTGCAGGAAAATCACCGGCTTGCCGTGGGCACCGATCTTGGGCTCTCCGTTCCCCAGAACACGCGCGCCGCTTTCCTTCAGGCGATCCCGCGCCGCGATGATGTCTTCGACCTCATAGCAGATGTGGTGGATGCCACC
>NZ_DGMH01000001.1:0-12326 GCF_002388305.1 Sulfitobacter sp. UBA4523 | reverse complement strand
TTGGGCAGTTCGATAAAGATCACGGTGACGCCGTGGTCGGGTTCGTCCTGCGCAGGACCGACATTCGCACCCAAAGCGTTGCGGTATTGATCCGCAGCGGCCTCAAGGTCCGGCACGGCGATGGCTACGTGGTTTAGGCGACCGATCATCATTCTTCTCCCTCAAATCAACATTTGACCCGGTTTATGGGCTGCCGCTGCCGCAAGAGCAATGCGTCACGTTAACACCGTATTAGCGAAGCGCGCCTAACCATAGGTCACCCACAAAGCATAACGGAGGAATCATGGATACGCTTGAACATCAGGCCCAAAGCCTGCCCGCCCCCACGGCCGACCGCCCGCTTTTGGGCCTTACCGTTCTGGTGATCGAAGACAGCCGCTTTGCCTGCGAAGCGATGCGCCTGCTCTGTCTCCGCTCTGGCGCGCGGATCAGACGGGCCGACAGCCTGCGCGCGGCGCGGCGGCATTTGCAGGTCTACCGCCCGTCGATCGTGATTGCCGATCTGGGGTTACCAGACGGGAACGGCATTGATCTGATTGCGGAACTGGCACAATCGCAGCCCCGCGTGGATGCGTTACTGGCGATTTCGGGGGAGACCCATCTGGCGGCGGATGCGCTGGCCGCAGGGGCAGACCGCTTCATGAGCAAACCGTTGCAGTCTTTGTCACAGTTTCAACAGGTCGTGCTGGCCGCCCTGCCGCAGCATCACCGTCCGCTGGGGCTGTCCGTGCTTGCCGATGAAACGATCACGCCCGACACTATCGCGTTGCAGGATGACATGGCGCATATGGATGACGTTCTGTCCGGCCCCTGTACGCCTCAGACGCTGGAATATGTCGCGCAGTTTCTGACCGGCGTGGCGCGCAGTGCGCGGGACGCAGCACTGGAACAGGCGGCGACAGCGCTGGCAGCACGCAGTACCTTGGGCCTGCCTGCTATCGAAGAACAACGGGTGATCCGGTCGGTCTTGCGCCAACGCCTGATGCGGCAGATCGCGATCTAGTCGCGGGTCACGTCAGCGGGTCACTGGACACCCGCACGAGGCTGGTCAGATCGCCCAACCGTTCGCGCTGCTTCCCCTCTGCGTCAAAGTTTGCAGGGGAAAGCCACGCTTCGAAGGCTTCACGCAGGCCCGGCCATTCGGCGTCAATCGCCGCAAACCATGCCGTATCGCGGTTGCGCCCTTTAACGACAGCCGCCTGCCGGAAGATGCCTTCGTAGCTGAAGCCCAAGCGTTGCGCGGCACGGCGCGACGGCATGTTCAGCGCGTTACACTTCCATTCATACCGACGGTATCCCGCCTCGAACGCCCATTTCATCATCAGATACATGGCATCCGTCGCCGCCCGCGTGCGCTGCAACGCGGGCCCAAAGGTGATTGACCCGACCTCTATCGATCCGGCCTCTGGCGCGATACGCAGATAGCTTGCCACCCCTTCGATATGCCCTGTCTCTAGGTTCTTGATCGCATAGAAGAGCGGGTCGTCTTTGGTTTCGACCTCGCGCACCCAGCGGTGAAACTGGGCAGAGGATGAGAACGGCCCGTCATACATATAATGCCAAAGCTGATCCTGCCCTTCAAAGGCGCGGAATAGCAGGGCGGCGTGGGCCTCGGCGTTCAGCGGTTCAAGCTGGGCGTAGCGGCCCGTCATCACCGTCCGCGGCGGGCGCGGCGGGACGGAAAAATCTGCAACAGGGGCACCAAGTGGGCCGGGGGGCTGGTCATCTTGTTTCATGCGCTTACGTTAAGGCCAAGCGCTGTCAGCGCCAAGACCCGAATGTCATATGACATCACCCAATCTGGAGCGCAGAAAGGTCCTGTTTTTGCCACAAACGCCTGCGAGGCTGATGGCATCCGCAGCCACCAACCCACCCACGTCACCCATCCCAAGGGGCACATCATGTTCACCAAACTGCGCCGCATCTACGCCAAGGAAACCAGTTTCGACTGGACCGTCTTTGCGGCAAATGTGGTGGGTGTGGCGATCGTGGCACTGGCTTTTGCCCATGCGCGCGACTTTGGCGCACAGACCGTGGTAGAGGTTGCGCAAGCCGGTTTCTGACCTTTGGGCGCAGGCCTGCCTGACATTGACCGCCCCCGCCCGACACCACGAGATTCAAACGAAAAAGCCCGCCTTTGGCATATCCAAGGCGGGCTTTTCTATGGGTATGTTGCAGGGCTTAGTCCTGCGGGATGACCCGCAGACCCAGTTCCATCAACTGATCCGACTGTGGTTCGCTTGGCGCGTTCATCATCAGGTCTTCGGCGCGCTGGTTCATCGGGAAGAGGATCACCTCGCGGATGTTCGCCTCTTCCGCCAGCAACATGACGATCCGGTCGATACCGGCCGCACACCCACCGTGGGGCGGGGCACCGTATTGGAACGCGTTCACCATGCCGCCGAACCGCTTTTCGACTTCGTCCTTGCCGTAGCCTGCGATCTCGAACGCCTTGAACATGATCTCTGGCTTGTGGTTCCGGATGGCACCGGACACCAGTTCGTAGCCGTTGCACGCAAGGTCATACTGATAGCCAAGCACTTCAAGCGGGTCGCCCATCAGCGCGTCCATCCCGCCCTGTGGCATAGAGAACGGGTTGTGTTCAAAGTCGATCTTGCCGGTTTCTTCGTCTTTCTCGTAGATCGGGAAATCGACGATCCAGGCAAAGGCAAAACGGTTTTCGTCCGTCAGACCCAATTCGGCACCGATGACGTTACGGGCACGGCCCGCGACACCTTCGAAGGACTTGGGCTTGCCGCCAAGGAAGAACGCCGCATCGCCCACGTCCAGACCCAATTGCTGGCGGATCGCCTCGGTACGCTCTGGCCCGATGTTCTTGGCCAGCGGACCCGCCGCTTCCATGCCACCTTCGACCTCACCGGCTTTCAGCTTGGCTTGGGCTTCTTTCACCGTGATGCCCAGTTCCTGTGCCACGCTGTCGGCGGTTTTCTCGCGCCAGAAGATATAGCCCATGCCGGGCAGCCCTTCTTTTTGCGCAAAGGCGTTCATGCGGTCGCAGAACTTGCGGCTGCCGCCAGTGGGCGCGGGAATGGCGCGGATTTCGGTGCCTTCCTGTTCCAGCAGTTTCGCGAAGATCGCAAAGCCGGAGTCGCGGAAATGGTCGGACACGACCTGCATCTTGATCGGGTTGCGCAGGTCGGGCTTGTCAGAGCCATACCACAGCGCCGCATCTTTATAAGAGATTTGCGGCCATTCCTGATCCACAGCCTTGCCGCCGCCGAATTCTTCGAAAATGCCGGTCAGCACGGGCTGGATGGTGTCGAACACGTCTTGCTGTTCGACAAAGGACATCTCGAGGTCGAGCTGGTAGAAATCGGTGGGCGACCGGTCAGCGCGCGGATCTTCGTCCCGGAAACACGGCGCGATCTGGAAATACTTGTCAAAGCCGGACACCATCAGCAGCTGTTTGAACTGCTGCGGGGCCTGCGGCAAAGCGTAGAACTTGCCCGGGTGCAGACGCGACGGCACGAGGAAGTCGCGCGCGCCTTCGGGGGAAGACGCGGTGATGATCGGCGTCTGGAATTCTTTGAAGTTCTGGTCCCACATGCGCTTGCGGATCGACGACACAACGTCGGACCGCAGCACCATGTTGTCCTGCATTTTCTCGCGCCGCAAGTCGAGGTAGCGATAGCGCAGGCGGGTTTCCTCGGGATATTCCTGATCGCCAAAGACCTGCAAAGGCAGCTCTTTCGCGGGCCCCAGCACTTCGATGTCGCGCACGAAAACTTCGATCTCGCCGGTGGGGATCTTGGTGTTGACCAGATCGGCGTCGCGGGCCTTTACCTCGCCATCGATGCGGATACACCATTCGGACCGCACCTTTTCCACCTCGGCAAAGACGGGGGAATCAGGGTCGCACAGCACTTGGGTCATGCCGTAATGGTCGCGCAGGTCGATAAACAGGATACCACCGTGGTCGCGCACACGGTGCACCCACCCGGACAGGCGAACCTTGTCGCCAACGTTTTCCTTGCTCAGATCGGCGCATGTATGGCTGCGATATGCGTGCATGACGGGTCCCTTTCGAGGGCTAGAATTGTTCGGGGCAGGTACACCGTTTGGGGCCGCGGAAGTCAAGAGTTTCCCGTAAAAACGGCACAAACCGCGGGTAAAACCCCCGCGTCAAACCGTAGGGCTGAAAATAGATGGGCCGCCTGCTCCTCCCAAAGCAGACGGCCCTTCCCGCGCGACGTTGATGATCCTCTTACAGGACCAATACATCAAGCGGCGGAAACCCGTTAAAGCCGACCGAACTGTACGAGCTTGTGTAAGCGCCGCAGTTCTTGATCATGACTTTGTCACCGTCCCTTAGGTCAAGTGGAAGGTCAACCGGATTTTTTTCATAAAGCACATCGGCACTGTCGCAGGACGGGCCAGCAAGCACACAGGGGCCGACGGGCTTGCCGTCATGCGGGGTCACAAACTGATAGCGGATCGCCTCGCCCTCGGTTTCGGCCAGACCGGAAAAACGCCCGATATCCAGATACACCCACCGGCGTGCCGCCTCTGCCGATTTGCGCGACACCAGCAACACTTCGGCCGCGATATGCCCTGCCTCTGCGACCATGCCGCGGCCCGGCTCTGCCATCAGGACCGGAATCTCGCCAAAGCGTTCTTTGACAGCGGCAACGACTGCGGCGGCATAGCCGCGCGGCGCATCCACCGGATCACCGTGATAGGCAGGAAAACCGCCACCGATGTTCAGCAGTTGTAGGTCGTGCCCTGCTTCTTTCGCGGCGTGCCATAGCGGGGCGACCTGATCCAGAACGGGGTGCCAGTATTCGGCGCGACGGGTTTGCGAACCGACGTGAAACGACAAACCATAAGGCACCAGACCCACGGATTTGGTGTACTCCAGCAGACTTGGCAGCAGCGAGCCCGCGCAGCCGAACTTGCGGGTCAGCGGCCAGTCCGCCATGGAATTCTCGACGATCAGACGGATATAGACGCGCGCGCCGGGGGCGTGCTCTGCGATTTTGTCGAGCTCTGCCTCGCAGTCGGCGGCGAACATGGTCACCCCGATGGAATGGGCAAAGGCGATATCAACGCCGCGTTTGATGGTGTTGCCGAAAGAGATTTTCGCAGGATCCGCCCCTTGGGACAGACACAGCTCGATCTCCTGACGCGACGCCGCATCAAAGCCCGAGCCGCGTTCGACCAGCATACGAATGATCTCGGGGGCGGGGTTCGCCTTTACCGCATAGTGGATTCGCGCATCGCCCAGGCCGGCTTGCAGCGCGTCGTATTGTACACCCACACGGGCGCGGCTGACGACGAGAGTCGGTTTGTCGAAGCTGTTGTTCCAGATGTAATCAGCCGCTTCGTCATAGTTCGATGCTGCGGATGTGTTCACGGTGGCGGTAGCTGTGGCGTTCATGGTCATCTCCAAAGAGCAAGGAAGGGCGGGAGTACCCTAACATGTCGTTTCAAGAGACGTTACCGTCGCTGCATAGGCGCGGGGTCAATCCGCGGACAGACGGACCGGCCAGAGGCGCGTGCGTTGGCGTCTGTAAGCGCGCATTTACGCTGTTTTCAGATTCGCGCAAGTGGCAAAATACTTGATACGACAATTCGTTTTTCAAGGAGGCACGCAAAGCGCTGCGTACCGGTGAGCGGTGACGGATCGGGGCTATTTCTCCCAATCCGTGCCGATGGCTTCGCGGTCCTTTTCGCGTTCTTCGGCTGCCATTTCCCGCACCTCGGCGCGCTCTTCGGCGTCGCTTTGTTCGGGCGTGGAATTCGACTGTGGTTCCCCTGTCAGGGCAAGCGAGAACAGGATCGGGAAGTGGTCGGACCCGATATTGGGCAAGCGCGACATACGGATCAGGCGGAACTCTGCATCATGGAACAGATGGTCAAGGGGCCAGCGCATGACGGCAATACCCGCGTGAAACGTGTTATAGAACCCACGTCCGACCCGTGGATCAAGCAGCCCCGACAGCCGCTGAAACCGGCGGGTGGTGGTGGACCAAGCAACGTCGTTCAGATCGCCTGTCACGATCGCGGGCAGATCGTCCTTGCTTGCTTCGATGCCGACCAGCGCGATCTCTCCGTCGCGGCCCTTGGTGTCGTGATAGGGCACGGGGGGTTCGGGGTGCACGATATACAAACGCCACATCCGCCCTGACGGCATCGCGACCTTGGTCCGGATCGACGGCACATCATCGACCAGCAGGTCCCGCACCTGCGTCTCTGACGGCTCCATCTTGGACATCATGACCACGCCATAGGAGTTATCCTTGGGCACTTTCACCCAATGCGGGTACTGGTCTTTCAGCGCGTCATAAAGCGCGTCGACCCAGTCCGGATCCACCTCAAGCGCGGCGGCGATATCCGGGTCTTCGGTGCGGATCAGGTCGATCAGACGCTGATACTGGCGATTGGATTGTTTCACGTTTGACGCAAGGATGGTGACACGGTTTTCCGCATCAGCGGCCTGTGCCTCGGTCGCATCCACCGATTGGCGCGGCCAGAGCGGTGTGAATTTCAGGATGTAGCCCGTGTGGATCGCCGCAATCACAGCGAGGATCGCCAGCGCCGGGTTGCGATGGTCAGGTTCAAGAAACACCAGCGCCACGGCAGCCAGCGCCACGGTCAACACAAACAGCTGCTCACGGGGGAACGCCATCCCCCGGATCGCGCCGTGCGGTATCTTGCTAAAGGGAAGCACGCTGATCGCAGCAACGAGTGCGACAACGCCCCAAAACAGACCGAGTACTATCGTCGCCAGCATGCATGCCCCCTACGTCAAAAAAAGGGGCGCAGAGCGGTTGCCCTGCACCCCTAGCTCAACACGAGGTTAAGCGGATTTGTTCCGAAGCCGCCAGAAGGGCGGAACCGGATTACTTGTCGTCGTCTTCATCCGCGTCGGAACCGCCCTCGGGCAGCTTGAAGAAACTGTCGGCGTCAGAATAGTCGCCGTGGTCTTTTTCTTCGTCATCCGCAGGGTTGCCGGACAGGGTGAACGTTTCCAGACCTTCGATAGAGGTCGGCATCTTCGGTTCCGTATCCATGCCAAGCGATTGTTCGGTGCTGACCAGACGGCGGCGTTCGTCATCGGTCATCAAGCCACCTTCGGCGGCTTTCTTGGCAGCGGCTTTCTGGACGGCGGCATCCAGTTCGGACTGTTTGCACAGGCCCAAAGCCACGGGATCGATCGGTTGGATGTTCGCAATGTTCCAGTGCGTCCGCTCGCGGATCGCCTGAATGGTTGGCTTGGTGGTGCCGACCAGCTTGCTGACCTGACCGTCGGAGAGTTCGGGGTGGAACTTGACCAGCCAGTAGATCGACGCGGGGCGGTCCTGACGTTTGGACAGCGGCGTATAGCGCGGGCCGCGACGTTTCTCTTCGCCTTGAGCAGACGCGTTGAACTTGAGCTTGAGCTTGTGCAGCGGGTTCGCCTGCCCTTTTTCGATCTCTTCTTCGGTCAGCTGGTTGTTGGCAATCGGGTCAAAGCCCTTCACGCCTTGCGCCACGTCACCATCCGCGATGCCCTGCACTTCAAGCTCGTGCATTTCCACGAAATCCGCGATCTGTTTGAAGCTCAAGGTTGTGTTGTCCACCAGCCATACGGCAGTGGCGCGGGCCATAATCGGTTTTGCCATGTCGGTCTCTCCTTAAAACGCACTTTCCCCGTCGCCTGAAATAGGCTGTCCTGCGGGGCAGAACGGTTTCCATTGTGGGGGAACTTGAACGCCTTATACTCGGACCGGCAAAATAAGGAAAGACCTCAATGCGATTGCTGATCTTGTGCCTGTGTCTGTTGCTGGCCCCGATGCCCCGCCCCGCGGCGGCCAAGGGCGAAATTGCGGGGGAATTTGACTATTACGTGCTGGCGCTCAGCTGGTCGCCCAACTGGTGTGCGCTGGAAGGCGATGCGCGCGATTCCGCGCAATGCGACGCCCGCCACGATCACGGCTGGATCATGCACGGGCTTTGGCCGCAGCTGCATCGGGGGTTTCCCTCCTACTGCCGCACCGCCGAACGACCCCCCACCCGTGGCATGACCGCCGCCATGGCTGACATTATGGGAACGCCCGGTCTGGCGTGGCATCAATGGAAGAAACACGGCAGTTGTACCGGCCTGCCCGCCACCGGATATTTCGATCTGTCGCGTCAGGCCTATGATGCCGTGACCCGCCCCGCGGTCTTTCGCAAGGTCACGGGCGACATCCGCCTGCCCGCCTCGGTGGTGGAGGAAGCGTTTCTGAAAGCAAACCCGACGATGGAGGCCGATGGCGTCACCGTCACCTGCAAAAGCGGCTACATTCAAGAAGTGCGTCTATGCCTGTCAAAAACGCTGGAGCCGGTGCCTTGCGGGCGCGACGTGATCAAGGATTGCACGCTGGATGACGCGCTGTTTACCCCGATCAGATAAACCCCGCACTACGTGCGATCATTGCGGCGTCGGTGCGGTTGCGGGCGTCCAGCTTGCGGCACAGCGTTTTGACGTGCAGCTTGATCGTGACCTCTTGCAACTCTAGGTCGCGGGCGATTTCCTTGTTCGATTTCGCCTCCATCAAGCCGCGCAGAACCTGACGCTCCCGCTCTGACAGGGCCTTTTCAAAGTCGGTTTCTTCGGGATCGTCCTTGCCAGACATAAAGTTGACGGGCGCGTAAATCTCGCCCGCGGCCATAAAGCGGACCGCGTTGACCAGTGATTTCGCAGGCAGCGTCTTGGGCAGGAAACCGATCGCGCCCATGGCCAGCGCCTGTTCCGCGATCAACCGCGTTGCCGTGCCCGAAATCAGACCGACAGGCTTTTCCTCGTTGGCTTTCATGACCTTAGGCAGCGCCTCAAGCCCCTTCATGCCGGGCATCGTATAGTCGAGCAGTACCAGATCAAACGGCCCCTCTGCCTCTATCTTGGCCATCGCTTCGGGCAGGTCGCTTGCTGCAACCGTCTCTGTCTCGCCATCGGCGTCCAGAAACATTGCAATCGTTTCGCGGACCATATCGTGGTCGTCCGCAATCAGTATCCGTAATGCCATAAGTTCTTTCCTTCCCTCGCCACCACCTCAATGCTGCTTAAGTAGTCGTAGACCAACTTATGGGCGAATAATAGCACACATGAGGATAGGATAACTGTGTCGAATTTTTGACGGCTATACCTTCGTATAGTAAGAATACCCTTAATCTCAGTCGCTCTCCAAACGGCGTTAACCTAAGGTTGATGTACAAACACAGGGGAAGGATACCGAGTTATGACGTTTCAAGCTTTCACCAAGACAATCACCGCCGCACTGTGCGGTGCCGCATTGGCCACTGCTGTGAGTGCACAAGAAGACGCCGTTCTGACCGTCACGGCGGGCGACATGGAACACACCTATACGATGGAGCAGCTGAAAGAACTGCCGTCGTCCAGCTTCGAGACCGAAACCATCTGGACCGAAGGCGCGCAGACCTTTCAGGGCGTATCGCTCAAGGATCTGATGGACACGCTGGACGTCTCCGAAGGTATGATCGAAGCGACCGCGATCAACGACTATGCGGTCGAAATCCCGATGGAGGATGCGGTGTCCGACGGGCCGATCATCGCCTATGCCAACAATGACAAAGAGATGTCGCGCCGCGGGAAAGGTCCGCTATGGATTGTCTATCCCTATGACAGCGACGTAAAGTACCAGACAGAAACGATCTATAGCCGTTCTATCTGGCAGTTGAACCGGCTGGCGATCAAGTAACCGCAAGGCATGTTCACCATGGCCGATTTGATGCAGGACGGCCCACAGCGCAACAGGGTAAGATATATTCTTGCCCTGGCGCTGATGGTCGGCATCCTGCTTGCCGGTTACCTGGCGTTCAACGTCTGGGACCGCGTGCGCGCCCTTGGCAGCGCGCAGCAGGATCATGCCGAATGGGTGTTCTCACAGCTTGAAATCGACTTTCTCAAACTGGATGGTGCCGTTGAACAGGCGCGGTCCGGGGACGAAAACGATCTGGCGAACCTGCGCAAACGTTTCGACATCTTCTACAGCCGCACCGAAGTCGCCGAACGCGTACAGCAAAGCGGCGACCTAAGCCGGGAAATCCAGAAGATACAAGCGGTTCTGGACACACAGATCCCCCTGATCGACGGCAGCGATGAGGCGCTCGCCGCCGGTGTGCCCGCCCTATCGGAAGCGCTGGCCACGGTCGAGGATATGCCGCGCAACATCGGGCTTGCCTCCATCTCCTTCGCCGCCAAAGCGGCAGAGGCAGAGCGCAAAGAGATCGCGCAGCTGATCGAGATCTTGCTGGTGATCGTGGTGACCGTGACCATTGCGCTGCTGGGGGCGATCCTGCGGCTGTCGCGCCAGACGATCACGCTCAACCGCGCCTCGCGCGAGGTCGAACGCAACCACTCGCAACTGGCGACCATGCTACGCGCCTCGCTTGATGCGGTGATGGTGCTGTCGGTGGATGGCGAGATTATCGATTTCAACGGCTCTGCCGAAGAGGTCTTTAGCATCTCGCGCGATCATGCGCTTGGACGCAGCTACATCGAACTGCTGGTCCCCCCTAAATTACGCCATCGCCAACGGGATAACCTCGCCCATTTCAACGCAACGGGAAAAACGCGGCTGGCCGAAACCGGCCGTCACGAGACAGAGATGATCGACGGCACCGGCCGCATCTTCCCTGTCGAACTTTCCGTGTCGCTGGCACGGTCAAACGACGCGCCGGTTTTCGTCACATATATCCGCGACATCACCGACAAACTGCAAAAAGAGCAGGAGATCATCCGCGCCCGCGACGAGGCGCTGGATGCCTATCAGGAAAAATCGCGTTTCTTCGCGATGATGAGCCACGAGATGCGCACGCCGCTGAACGGCATCCTCTCCGCCATCCACTTGCTGCATGACGACAAGCTGGACGCCGAACAGCGCAAATATGTCGAAGCCGCGCTGAAATCCGGTGACATCCTGCTGGGCCATATCGACGACGTGCTAGCCATCGAACGCAGTGAGGCCGAAACCAACGACAACGAGTTGCAAGCCAGTGATATGGTCGCGCTGACCGCCGGCATGGTCAACACCATGACGCCACTGGCCAAGACATCGGACACGCGGCTGCATCTGGATCAGGACGGGCTGACCGACACACCCATCCTGACAGACCCGCGCGCGGTGCAGCAGATTCTGGTCAACCTCATCAGCAACGCGATAAAATTCAGCCCCGACGACGATATTGTGCTTAGCGCGACCTATGACATGGAACCGGCCAATGCGCCGATGCTGCATATCGAAGTGGCAGACAATGGCCCCGGTATCCCGCCCGATGACCTCAAGCGGATTTTCGAGGATTACGTATCGCTCGACAGCCGCTACGAGCGGCGCACAGGGGGCACCGGTCTGGGGCTGGGTATCGTGCGGCGGCTGGTGCACCGTCTGGGCGGCACGATCACCTGCGTCTCCGAGGTTGGCAAAGGCGCGCGGTTTATCGTGCGACTGCCAGCAGACTTCGTACAAACAGAAGCCCCGCAGCCCGTCGCCCAACCGCAGCTTGATACCGAAGACACCCCCGCGATGAACTTGCTGGTCGTCGACGATAACGAGATCAACCGCGATCTGCTTAAGGCAATGCTGGGCCGTCTGGGTCACGAGGTCACCCTTGCCAGCAGCGGCCCCGAAGGCATTGATCGTGCGGCCGAACAGAGGTTTGACGCGATCCTGATGGATATTTCGATGCCGGGGATGAGCGGGCTACAGGCCACGCAGGTGATCCTTCAAGGGGGCGGGCCCAATGCCAATACCCCGATCATGGCTGTGACCGCCCACGCCCTGCCCAACGAACGCGCGGCCTTTACCGCGGGCGGGATGACCGGCTTTCTGCAAAAACCCATTAACACGCGCCGTCTGAAAACCGCGCTAAGCGAGCTTGTGATGCCTGCCGCTGACGGCACCCCTGATGCGACTGAAGCAACGCACGCCGAGCCGCAGCATCCGGTACTGAACGCCAATCAGGTGAACGAATTGTTCGAACTGCTTGGTCCTGAAAAGCTTGCCGATCGCATTGGCAATCTGCGCCAACGTGTAGAGGGGCAATTGCCACCCCTAGCCTCTGCCGAGGACCGCGACGATCTGCAACGCAAGACCCACGACCTTGCCGGGTTGTGCGGCATGTTCGGCGCAGAGCGCATGCACGCGCTGCTTGCCACCATCGAACAGGACTGCAAACAAGGCGACGTGGACAAAGCCCGTGATCAGGTCGCCAAAGTGCCCGCGGCGTGGGCCGAAACCCTTGACGCGTGGGAGGCGCGCCTGTCGGCGTAACGCCCCCTGAACGACAAGGGGCGCCCTGTTATCAGAGCGCCCCTTGCCTCA
>NZ_DGMH01000027.1:7803-21859 GCF_002388305.1 Sulfitobacter sp. UBA4523 | reverse complement strand
ATCATTCAGGTGCTCTATTTCAAACGCACGGGCAAACGGGTCTTCCTGATGGCACCGATCCACCATCACTATGAAAAGAAAGGCTGGGCCGAGCCGCAGATCGTCATCCGCTTCTGGATCATCTCTTTGATCCTCGCGATGATCGGGCTGGCGACACTGAAGGTCCGCTGAGCCGTTTATCAAGGCGGTAAGAAACAAGAGGGCGCGCTGCAGGGATGTGGCGCGCTTATTTTATGGCGGACGGGGGCCAGCCCCCGCGCGGCCAAGGGGCCGCGTCCCCCGGAGTTTATTTGGCAAAATGAAGGGCGGGGGGAGGCAGGAAGAGGTGGTGGCGTCAGAAGATCGACCAGCCCATTTCGCGCGCGAGGCGGGCCATGGCCTGGGTGCCTTTTTTCGAGTTGCCATAGCGGTTCAGGCCGGGGGACCAGACGGCGATGCTGGCGCGGCCGGGGACAATGGCAAGAATACCGCCGCCCACACCGGATTTCGCCGGAAGCCCTACGCGGTAGGCAAAATCGCCCGACCCGTCATAATGCCCGCAGGTGAGCATCAGCGCATTGAGACGCCGGATGCGGGGCGGCAGGATCATGCGGGGCAGCTTGTCGGTTTCGATCAGGAACCGTCCGGCCATGGCCAGTTGCCGCGCGGACATGTCGATGGCGCAGTGGTGGAAATAAGTGCCGAGCGTCTTTTCCGGCGGGTTATTCAGGTTTCCGCAGGAGGCCAGAAAATGCGCCAGGGCAAAGTTGCGGTGGCCATGGGCGGTTTCAGAGGCCGCGACGGTTTCGTTGATGTGGATGTCGTCGTCACTGGCGGCGGCGCGCACGAATTGCAGGATTTCGGCCAAGGTCTCGCGCGGTTCGCGGCCCGTGAGCACCTCGTCCGTGGTGACAATGGCACCGGCGTTGATGAAGGGGTTGCGCGGGCGTCCCTGTTCGGCCTCAAGCTGCACAATGGAATTGAATGCACGCCCCGATGGCTCGCGGCCCACGCGCTTCCACAGCTGGTCGCCTGACCGTCCAAGGGCGATGGCAAGGGTGAAGACCTTGGTGATGGATTGCACCGAAAATGGCGTATCGGCATCCCCGGCGGTAAAGACCTCCCCGTCCGCGGTGGTGATCGCGATACCGAATTGCGCAGGATCGACAGAGGCCAGCTGCGGGATATAGGCTGCCACGTCTCCCCAGTCATCCGTGGCGCGCATGTCGGCGTTGAGCTGGGCTAAAATCTCTGGCAGAGGGGGCATAAGGGGCTCCGAAAGTTTCAGGGTCATCGCTAACAGGAGAGCAGGCATGATACCAGTTCAAGGTTTGACCGGCGCAAAGGTCGCCATTCTGGGGCTCGGGCGGTCGGGGCTGTCTGCTGCCCGTGCGCTGGCCGCCGGGGGCGCTGTGCCTATCTGTTGGGATGACAACCCCGCTGCCCGCGCCGCCGCGCAGGCCGAAGGGTTCGATTGTGTGGATCTGGGCAAGGCCGGCGTCTTTGATGATATCGCGCGGCTGATCGTATCGCCCGGCATCCCGCATCTTTATCCGGCACCGAACCCGGTGATCGTCGCCGCGCAGGACGCAGGTGTGCCGGTGGACAATGACATCGGGCTGTTCTTTCAAAGCTTCGCGACGCTGGCCTGGGATAACTTTGACGTGGTGCCCAAGATCATCGCGATCACCGGGTCGAACGGGAAATCCACCACCTCGGCGTTGGTGCATCACATTCTCAAACACGCGGGCCGCCCGACGCAGCTGGCGGGAAACATCGGTCGCGGGGTGCTGGACATAGAGCCTGCCATTGACGGCGAGGTCGTGGTGCTGGAGCTGTCGAGCTATCAGACCGATCTGGCGCGCAACTTGACGCCGGATGTCGCCGTCTTCACCAACCTTAGCCCCGATCATCTGGATCGTCATGCGGGCATGGGGGGCTATTTCGCGGCCAAACGGCGGCTCTTTGCTGAAGGCGGGCCGGATCGTGCCGTCATTGGCGTGGATGAACCCGAAGGGCGTTTTCTGGCGGGACAGCTTAGCGAAGGGGCGGCCGACGACCGGGTGATCCGCGTGTCGGTGGACCGCAAGCTCACGGGTCTTGGCTGGCAGGTCTTCGCGCGCAAAGGCTTCTTGTCGGAATATCGCGGCGGCAAGCAGATCGGGTCCATCGATCTGCGCAGCATTACCGGCTTGCCCGGCGCGCATAACCACCAGAACGCCTGTGCCGCCTATGCGGCCTGTCGCACGCTGGGGTTCGCGCCCAAGATCATCGAAGCGGCGTTCCATTCCTTTGGCGGCCTGCCGCACCGCAGCCAGACCGTGGGCGAGGCGGGCGGCGTGCGCTTCGTCAATGACAGCAAGGCGACCAATGTGGACAGTGCGGTCAAGGCACTGGCGGCGTTCAGGAACATCCGCTGGATCTGCGGCGGGCTTGAGAAAGAGGGCGGTTTGGGCAGTTTGTCAGAACCGCTGGAGACAGTGCGCAAAGCCTATGTGATCGGGCGCGAGGCGGCGCAGTTTGCCATGAAGCTGGGGGTCGAGGCCGAGGTCTGTGGCACGATGGACGTCGCGGTTGCCCGCGCGGTCGAGGACGCCGAGGCGGGGGACGTCGTTTTGCTGGCCCCTGCGGCGGCGAGCTTTGACCAATACGACAGTTTCGAGCGCCGCGGAGAGGACTTTGTCGCGCAGGTGCAGAAGCATCTGACGGGCGCGTAACTGCGTTTTTGGGGAAGGAGCGCCGCATGGGCAATGATTGCGGTGTTTCGGTCTGCTCCGGTCCAGATCGTGGCGGGTGACTGGTTGTTTGATCGGGGCCATCGGATAATTGACGGCTTGTTCGGGGATGCAGATTTCGAGGCCGTCTATCGAAGAAAAAGGTCTTGATCCTAATCGTCTGCGGCCGCGAACCGACGAGATCTACCTGCGGAATATCGGGCATGCGCAACAAGAGGTTCGGCGTTCTGTTGAAGGGGCGACCTATGGGCTGGCCTCGGGGATGAAAACCTTGACGGTTGATGAAATTGGAACGCCGTTCACCGACCACGCGCTGTGATCATTTGCGTTCAATGTCACTCTGACTTCATTCTCGCCCGGCACCAGTGAGGTGCCCGACAGATGATACCAGTTGGAATAGACCCGCGCTATTTTCACGCCATTCACATAGATATGGGCATGGCCTTCGTTGTCTTGCGGTGCGTGATTGATCGCCGCGGGTGTGAACTTGAAATGAACGGGCAGGATCTGAACATTATACCCGCCCATCACGTCCGGAAATACCAGATGCGTGACACTTGGATGTGGCAGTTCGGCAGAGACGTCGCGCGGGGGATGCCGGTGCGCTTGCATCGCGCCGGGCACGCTTGCAATATCCATCGTTGCCTTGCCGATGTCAGGTGACACGGGGGCATTGGGGGCGCGGGACATCGTAAAAAGCGTCATGACCACGACAGCCATCGTCGCCCCGATTATGGCATAGGCGAGTTTTTCCACCAGATCCGGTCTTTACTGGCCAGGTGCGGGCATAGCTGCGCGCAGGTCGTCTTCGCTGACGCCAAGTGCCTGAGCCGCCGCGGCAAAGTCCGGCGGACGCGTGTCACCAAGTGCCCCGACCAACTCAGCCTCTGTGATGCCCAGTTGATCGGCAACCGCGGCAAAATCCGGTGCGGCACCACCGCCACCGGGGCCATTGTTCGCGGCCACGTCGACCTCACCATGGTAGCAGTCGATCATATAGGGCGCTTCATCTGCCGTGAGGTGGTAGTGGTAAATCCCTTCCGGGAATTCAGGTGTCGGGCCGGAGTGGCCGCTGCACGCATCCAGATCGTCATTCACCACGACAATGCCACCGACATCATTGTTGCCATAGACCGGAAAGCCGTCGGCCAAAACACCGATCATCCGCGAATGTTGCCCGGCTTGTGCCGCGGCCTCGGCAATACAAACAGGGATGCCATGATAGTGGTAATTCGTCCCGTCCACGAGCGTGTGCCCGTTGCAGTTGTCCAGAAATGCCACGTGATCATGAACAACCTGATCGTCAATCGCAACGACGGAGCGGTCGGGGTTCTCGTAATCGTTGAAAATCTGTGCGCCGCTCAAGGCCACGCCAATTCTCCCCAGCGAGGTGTCCGTTGATGTATCCGAATAGACCGGCTGCGTTGTGATTGTCGCGTCAATCTCGGTCTCTTTGAAGTAGTCGGCAGAGTTCTGCACGTCAAAGAATTCCAGCGGTTTATCGGCAAAGGGTTGATCGTTGGGATTGCTTGGAATCAGATATTGCTCCGCAAATCCGTGGTCCGGGATGCCGTTGGATTGGAAGCGGAAGGCTTTTGCGTCAGCATCGACCGTGATCTTGACATGATCTGCTCAATTTGCCGCTTCAACGACCGCCGCAGTGTCATTCGACTGTTTCGCATTCTGAGCCGATGAAGGCGAATAGATCAGGGATGCGGCGGCCAGCACAACCGATGCGGCGGCTGTCCCATAGAGAGTTTTCCTGGACATGATTTTCTGATCTCCCATGAGATGTCGGTATCTATACTTCCAACTTCGGGTCGAAGCGCTGCTAAGCCGAAGCTAGGCCTTAAACGGACGCGTGCCAACTTTCCGTCGTTTTTATTCAACAGAAATATAGCGCCCTGGAATTTTCCGAGCGCTGCCATATCGACGTCAAATCTTGGCGATACTTCGGATCGCGGCCTTGGCAATCTGGTCGAACATCGCACGATCGTCGGAGGATGACGCAACGATCATGCCGCCTTCCAGCGCCGCGACGATGAGGCAGGACGTGTCTTCGGCGTTTTCGACGCCATAACGGTGGAACAGGTCAAGCAGCCATATCCTGTTCATTTTGAAGAATGCCTTTGTTTTCTGGTTTACATTCTTGGGCAGCCCGATCGCTTCTGCGCCCATGATCGCGCAAAGGCAGATGGTTTCGTCCAAGACCAGCGCCTGAGAGTAGAGCGCAACGTAGCTGTCCAACGCCGTTTGCAAGCTGGCCGTATCGATCTGTTCAAGGTGCTCTTTGAACTGGCTGGTGTAGCGATCCACCAAAGCTTCGCCCAGATCGGGTTTGGTCGGGAAGTGATAGTGAACGCTCGCGCTTTTGATGCCGACGTCGCTTGCCAAGTCGCGAAAGCTCATCGCCGAGAAACCCGCGCCGCGGACACGCTTTTCAGCGGCATCAAGGATTTTGTCTTTCATTGTCTGCGACATTTGGGGCTCCTGTCTATCATGTGGTAGATAGGTGTTGACAGCGAGGAGGGCAATATCTAACTGGAAGCCTATCAACTGATAGGTATCTATGTGGCGCCGCTGCGCGCTGAACCGGAAGGATGTACCATGGACCTGAACGCAAATTTTGATGAACGCGCTGTTGTGCATTCGGACAGCCAGCCGTGGGTCGCATCTCCGATGAAAGGCGTGGACCGGCGGATGCTGGATCGGATCGGGGACGAAGTCGCGCGGGCGACGACCATCGTCCGCTATGCGCCGGGCAGCGCGTTTTTGGCCCATACTCATACCGGCGGCGAAGAGTTTCTGGTGCTTGAGGGCGTGTTTCAGGATGAACACGGTGACTTTCCGGTCGGCACCTACGTGCGCAACCCGCCAACGTCTTCGCACACGCCAAGCTCAGCCGAGGGGGCAACGATCTTCGTCAAGCTGTGGCAGTTCGACATGGATGACCGTCAGCAGATCACCATAGACACCACCACCCAGACCCCGCAGCCGGTGCGTGTGGGTGTTTCAGAAATCCCGCTGTTCGCGGATGCGCACGAACGGGTGCGGATCGAGCTTTGGGAGCCCAACGTGGCAGTGACACAGGCCGGCCACAATGGGTTCGAAGCCCTTGTGGTCGAAGGAAGCTTTATCGAAGGGGATGAGGTCTTCGCGGTCAATTCCTGGCTGCGCCTACCGCCCCACACGCCGCTGAACGCTGTTTCCGGCCCTGATGGGGCGCGGCTTTGGGTCAAATCTGGCCATCTTGCAGACACGCCGACGGCCCCGAATGTCGGGGGATAAGATGTCAGATCCACTTGCAATCATTGGCGGGGCGGGTGCCGGTCTTGCCAGCCGCGCCCTGCACAGTATGGACCCCGCACGGATGATGAAACCGGAGGATATTGTCCGCACCTATCTGGCGCTGAAAGATCAACCTCGGTCCACATGGACCCATGAGTTGGACCTCAGGCCGATGGGAGAGGCGTTCTGATGCAGACCGATGTTCTGATTGTGGGCGGTGGTCTGTCGGGTCTTGCGCTTGCCGACCATCTGGCCCGCCAAGGCCGCGATTCCTTGCTGGTTGAAGCGCAGGACCGCCTTGGCGGACGCATCCTTACACAGGAGTTTTCGGGCGGTGCCTTCGACCTTGGGCCTGCATGGTTCTGGCCGGGGCAGCCGCGTATGGCGGCCCTCGCGGAACGCTTTCAGATCCCTGTGTTTGGGCAGTTCTCGACGGGTGACTTGGTCTATCAAGAGCAAAACGGCACCGTGCAGCGCGGGCGCGGCTATGCCTCTATGGAGGGGTCTTACCGCTTGGCCGGTGGGATCGGCTCTGTGGTGCACGCTTTGGCCAAAGGGTTGGATCCGGCGATGATCATGACCAGCACGCGGCTGACGTTGGTCGCGCATTCGGCGGGCATCATCACGGCGGAGGTTGATCAAAACGGCACAGCGCAGATCATCAAGGCCAACAGGATCGTGATGGCCATGCCGCCTCGGGTCATCGCCGATACCGTCTTTTTTGACCCCGCGCTGGATGCGGGCCAAATGCAGGCATTGCAAGACACGCCGACCTGGATGGCCGGTCAGGCCAAGATCGTTGCGGTTTACGATCAGCCTCATTGGCGCAATGCCGGGCTGTCCGGCGACGCGATGAGCCAGCAAGGGCCGATGGTCGAAATCCACGATGCTTCGCCAAGGCAGGGCGGTCCCTATGCGCTCTTCGGTTTTGTCGGGGTCCCTGCGGATGCGCGTGCCCGGTACAAAGATGAGATGATGCGCCTTGCGGTGACGCAGCTGACGACGATGTTCGGACCGGAAATGGCCAACCCGATGCACCTTGTTTTGCAAGACTGGGCGACCATTCCCCACATCGCGCGCCCACAGGACCGACAACCGGTTCGAAGCCATCCCCGCTATGGTTTGCCGTCCAACCTGCGTGCCCTGTCAGCACGCGGGATGATATTTGCGTCGACCGAAACCGCCCCGGAATTCGGAGGCTTTCTTGAGGGCGCATTAGAGGCGGCCGAACATGCGGCCAGCACGCTGGCGCTGCACGACCCCATGCAGACCTGATCACCACCCGCCCGCATGACTTTGGGCATCCAATAGAAAAATGAAAACACGCCGCGCCAAGCCAATCCAACGGGCATGGTGGCCATACGGATGAAAAATGATGACACAGACGATAGACCGGACTGAAACCGCCGGGTTCCGGCGCAACCTTACGGTGCTGATCCTCGCCCAATCCTTGGGGGCTGCCAGCGGGCCGATTGTGATCTCGCTGGGGGGATTGGTTGGTCAGGACCTTGCAACTGACCCTGCTTTGGCGACCCTGCCGGTCAGCATCTATAATCTCGGGCTTGCCCTTGGAACGGTGCCTGCCGCTTGGATCATGCGACAATACGGGCGGCGCAGCGGTTATCTTCTGGGCGCGATGATCGGCGTGTTGTCGGGATTGGTCGCCGCTGGTGCGATATCCTTTGGGGCGTTCATATTCTTCTGTTTGGGAACGTTTCTGGCGGGGCTCTATGCCTCTTATGTCCAGTCATACCGTTTCGCAGCTGCCGACGGGCGCGAAGGGGCAGAAAGGGGGCGCGCCATTTCATGGGTCATGGTCGGCGGGCTGATCGCTGCCATTATCGGCCCGCAACTGGTCATTGCCACGCGCGACGCTGTGCCGGGCGTGCCCTTTGCGGGCAGTTTCCTGAGCCAAGCGGCGCTGGCGCTCATCGCGTTTTTTGTTCTGACCCGGTTAAGGGGCCGCCAACCCGCAGCCACAGCGCAAACGTCTTCCGATGACGGGGGGCGCACCGTGCTCCAACTTCTGGCGTCGCCTAAATACATGCTTGGGGTCGCCGCTGGCGTGGTGTCTTACGGGCTTATGTCATTTGTCATGACGGCCGCACCGCTGGCGATGGTCGGGTGCGGGCATTCGATTGACCACGCGGCATGGGGTATTCAGTGGCATGTGCTGGCGATGTTCGCGCCAAGCCTTGTGACGGGCAAGCTGATCGCCCGGTTCGGCAAGGAAAAGGTCACCGCCGCTGGCCTGATCATCATCGGCATTTCAGGTGCTGTTGCGCTGACCGGTCTGGATCTGAGACATTTCTTCATCTCTCTCATCCTTCTTGGGATCGGGTGGAACTTTGGCTTCATCGGAGCGACTGCGATGGTGGCCGCCGCGCATACAGAGGCCGAGCGCGGGCGTGCCCAAGGGCTGAATGATTTCGCCGTCTTCGGCACAGTCGCGGCGCTTTCGTTCTTTTCCGGCGCGTTGATGCAGGCGTCGGGATGGCATCTCATCAATCTCATGATGTTCCCCTTCATCGCCATCGTGCTTGCGCCATTGGTCTGGCAAGCGGCGCGGCGCGTATAGGGCGGTGCCAATACTGTCTCGAAAACTGGCATCGTACCGCCAACCTCAAGGAAAAACGTACCATGCCTGCGTCACAAGTTCTTATAACTGCGACGCTTGTTGGGGTTGGCGGCACGTTGATTGTCGACGCGGTTAAAAGGCTTGCGGCTCGGTTCTTGGCAAAAATGCCAACGCATAGCTTTGGCCTTTCATTGCTGTGCTCGCACGGCATTTATTGTATCAAAACATCCCGTTGTCGTTGTTACTTTGTACAGGCATTTCCTGAAGCACGTCCCAATGCTCGACGATCTTGCCTTGATCATCGAGACGGAAAATGTCCATCCCTGCATAATCGGGACCGTTGGGCCATAGCTGATGGCAATGCAGGATCACATGATCGCCGTCCACGAATGACCGCTTGACCTCGACATGTTTACCCGGATGTTCGCGGGCCATCCGTTCGAAATAGTCAACGAAGGCCGCCTTGCCATCCGCCACATGGGGATTGTGCTGAATGTACTGCGCTCCGGCGTAGCGCGCGATGGCGTCGGCGGGGCGGCAATCATTGAACATCATTTCGTAAAAGGCGATGACGTTGGCCTTGTCGGTTTCTGGGTCACGCATGGTCTTCCTTTCTGAATTTACCGATATTGTGGCGCATGTCTGCATTGGGGAAGCTGCATTGCGGGGTCGCTTCCATGCGTCGATGACAGCTTTGGGTCGTTGGTGTCGGGCCAGGGGCGCTGCCCCCGCCGCCTATGGCGGCTCCCCCGGGATTTAGGGCCATTTGGAAATTACTGTTTCTGTGCGATATCTGCGGCGCAGGCCATGGCAGAGGACCAGGCCCATTGGAAGTTATAGCCGCCCAGCCATCCGGTCACGTCGACGGCCTCGCCAATGAAGTAGAGACCGGGGCGTGTCTTGGCCTCCAGTGTTTTGGAGGACAGCGCGTCGGTGTCGATCCCGCCGAGGGTGACTTCGGCGGTGCGGTAGCCTTCGGTGCCAGAAGGGGTCATCACCCAATGCGACAGCCTGTCGATCAGGGTGCCGAGTTTTGCATCCGACCAATCGGCGAGGTTGCCGCCAAGGTCCATGATCCCCGACAGATGATCCACCAGCCGCGCGGGCAGGTGGTGGGAAAGCTCTGTCGTCAGGTTGCGGCGGCCATAGGTCTGGCGTTGGCTGCGCAGCTTGGCCAGCAGATCACTGTCGGGCAGCAGATTCACCGTGATCGGCGCGCCTTCGGTCCAGTAGCTTGAAGCTTGCAGCACGGCAGGGCCGGAGAGGCCACGGTGGGTGAACAGCAGGGCTTCGTCAAAGGAGGGGCCTTGGGCAGTCACCCGCGCGGGCGTTGCGGTGCCGGATATGGGCGCGAAACGGGCGTCGGTAAAGGTGAAGGGCACCAGCCCCGCCCGTGTGTCGGTGACGGGGATGCCCATCTGCGCGGCGATCTCGTAGGCGCGCCCCGTCGCCCCCATCTTGGGGATGGATTTCCCGCCAGAGGCAACGACAAAGTTGCGCGTAGTGATCGGCGTGGTGCCGTCGGGCGTGTGCAAGGTCATGCTATATCCGGCATCACGCGCGGCGATATCGGTCAGCGTGCTGTGCAGCCGCAGGTCAACACCGGCTTTTTGCATCAGGCCGCGCAGCATGGCGACGATCTCTTTGGCGGAAGTGTCGCAGAAGAGCTGGCCGAGGGTCTTTTCATGCCACGCGATCCCATGCGCGTCTACCAGTTCGATGAAATCCCACTGGGTATAACGCGCCAGCGCCGATTTGGCGAAATGGGGGTTGGCGCAGATGAAGGCATCGGGCGTGCAGTGCATATTGGTGAAATTGCAGCGCCCGCCGCCCGAAATGCGGATTTTCTCGCCCGGTGCTTTGGCGTGATCCACGACCAGCACCGATCCGCCCACGTGGGCCGCGCACATCATGCCTGCGGCCCCTGCGCCTAAAATTACCGTGTCATATTGCATGGCCCCGCCATAGCCCCCGCCACGCAAGCCGGTCAAGTGGCCGTGAGCAAGGTGGTAACCCGGCGCATGAAGACTAATTCCGTGAGTGACGAAGCAATTAAAGGAGAGACCCGATGAACGTATTGGACGCAGGTAACGCATTCCCGAAACTGACCGTGGCAGAGTTGCAAGGTGGCATGCTGACCCTTGGCACCCCACGGGGCGATCATGATTGGCAGCTGGTGGTCGTCTATCGCGGTCTGCATTGCCCGATCTGCAAAAAGTACCTGTCGACGCTGGACGGGCTGGTCGCGGATTTCAACAAGGCAGGTGTGGACGTTGTTGCCGTATCGGGTGATCCGAAAGACAAGGCGCGCGAGATGGCGCAAGAGCAGGATCTGTCCCTGACCATCGGCTATGACATGAGCATCGCACAGATGCGCGAACTGGGGCTCTATGTCTCTGACCCGCGCAGCCCGCAAGAAACCGATCAGCCTTTCTCAGAGCCCGGCGTCTTCGTGGTGAATGGTGACGGCAATATCCAGATCCTCGACATCTCGAACGCGCCCTTCGCGCGGCCTGATCTGGAGGGGCTACTGAACGGGATCAAGTTTGTCCGTGACAACGACTATCCGATCCGTGGCACGCACGCAGGGGCATAGGCAGCTTTGCGCGGGGCTGGTTAAAACAG
Organism: Sulfitobacter sp. UBA4523; assembly: GCF_002388305.1. Classification (NCBI taxonomy): domain Bacteria; kingdom Pseudomonadati; phylum Pseudomonadota; class Alphaproteobacteria; order Rhodobacterales; family Roseobacteraceae; genus Sulfitobacter; species Sulfitobacter sp. UBA4523. The sequence goes on along the minus strand of NZ_DGMH01000027.1, from coordinate 10,654 downwards.
ACTAGCCCCGCGTGACCTTTCGCGCTACACTGCAAGCTAGACCCCGAAAAGGGGCGGAACGAGGCAGTGTAAGGCAGGTCCCATGACAGAAATGGTCTATGGCGCGGTTCCCGTTCGGGATGGCGAACCGATTCTTCCCAAATGGTGGCGTACGATCGACAAATGGGCGATGTCCTGCATCCTCCTGCTGTTTGCCGTGGGCATGTTGCTGGGGCTGGCGGCCTCCCCGCCGTTGGCCGCGAAAAACGGCTTTGACTCTTTTCACTATGTGCAGCGACAGGCTGTTTTCGGTGTGCTTGCCGTGATTGCCATGGTGCTGACATCGATGATGACGCCCGTGATGGTGCGGCGTCTGGCGATTGTCGGCTTTCTGGTGTCCTTTGTGGCGCTGGCCTTGCTGCCGTTCTTTGGCACCGACTTTGGCAAAGGTGCTGTGCGCTGGTATTCCATGGGCTTTGCGTCCTTCCAGCCGTCAGAATTCCTCAAGCCCGGTTTTGTCGTTGTGGCGGCGTGGATGATGGCGGCCGCGCTCGAGATCAACGGCCCTCCGGGCAAAACATGGTCCTTTGCGCTGTGTATTTCCATTGTGCTGATGCTGGCGTTGCAGCCCGACTTTGGTCAGGCCTGTCTGGTCCTGTTCGGCTGGGGGGTCATGTATTTCGTCGCCGGTGCGCCGCTGGTGTTGCTGGTGGGCATGGCCGGGCTGGTCGTCTTGGCGGGGACTTTTGCTTATTCCAACTCTGAACACTTTGCCCGCCGGATTGATGGGTTCCTGTCGCCCGACATCGATCCGCGCACGCAGCTTGGCTATGCCACCGATGCGATCCGCGAAGGCGGTCTGTTCGGGGTCGGCGTGGGCGAGGGGCAGGTGAAATGGTCGCTGCCCGATGCGCATACCGATTTCATCATCGCCGTTGCTGCCGAAGAATACGGCCTGATCCTGGTGATGTGTGTGATCGCGCTTTACGCCGTGATCGTGGTGCGGTCGCTGCTGCGTCTGGTGCGCGAGCGGGATCCCTTTATCCGTCTGGCCGGCACCGGGCTGGCCTGCATGTTCGGCGTGCAGGCGATGATCAACATGGGCGTGGCTGTGCGGCTGCTGCCCGCCAAGGGTATGACGCTGCCTTTCGTCAGCTACGGCGGGTCGTCGGTGATTGCCTCTGGCATCGCCGTGGGCATGTTGCTGGCGTTTACCCGTACACGACCACAGGGCCAGATCTCTGATCTATTGGGCCGGAGCCGTGCCCGATGACGGCGCCGCTGCTGGTTATCGCCGCAGGGGGGACAGGCGGGCATATGTTTCCCGCCCAAGCGCTTGCCGAAGTCATGCTGGCGCGGGGCTGGCGGGTAAAGCTGTCCACCGACGCGCGGGGGGCGCGCTATACCGGCGGTTTCCCCGAGGCGGTCGAGATCCAGCAGGTCAGCAGCGCCACTTTCGCGCGCGGCGGTCTGGTGGCCAAGGCCATCGCGCCGTTTCGTATTCTGGGCGGTGTGCTTGGCGGCATTTTCGGCATGCTGCGGGATAAGCCCGATGTGGTTGTCGGCTTTGGCGGGTATCCGTCGATCCCCGCGCTGACAGCGGCCTGGGTGCTGCGCAAGCCCCGGATGATCCACGAACAAAACGGCGTGCTCGGGCGGGTCAATGATCTGTTTTCCAAACATGTCGATGCCGTGGCTTGCGGCACATGGCCGACCACATTGCCCGATGGTGTCAGCGCCGAACACACCGGCAATCCGGTGCGTGCCGCGGTGTTGGAGCGTGCGGGCGCGGGCTATATCGCGCCGGGTGACTACCCGATGGAGCTGTTAGTGATGGGCGGCAGCCAGGGCGCGCGCATCTTGAGCGAGGTGATCCCCCCCGCCATCGCCGATCTGCCGATGGAACTGCTGCGCAATATCCGCGTCAGCCATCAGGCGCGGGACGAGGACGGCCAGCGGGTCGCTACCTTTTACGCCGAAAACGGGATCAATGCCGATGTGCAACCGTTTTTCCATGACGTGCCGCGGCGCATGTCCGAAGCCCAACTGGTGATCAGCCGCGCTGGCGCGTCGAGCGTTGCCGATATCTCTATCATCGGGCGGCCCTCGATCCTGATCCCCTTTGCGGCGGCGACGGGCGATCATCAGACAGCCAATGCCCGTGGATTGGTGGACGCCGGTGCCGCGATCATGGTGCCCGAAAACATGGCCAACCCCGACAGTCTGCGGGCCCAGATCGAAATGGTCCTGACCCATGCAGAGGGCGCACAGCAGATGGCGCGCGCCGCCCTGTCTGTCGCCAAGCCGGACGCCGCAGAAGAGCTCGCCCAGATGGTGGAAACCCTGGCAACCGAAGGAAAGAAACGATGAACGCAGCCACGAAACTCCCCACCGATGTGGGCCCGATCCATTTCGTGGGTATTGGCGGTATCGGCATGTCCGGCATTGCTGAAGTGTTGTTGAACCACGGCTACCGCGTGCAGGGGTCGGACCTGAAATCGACCAAGATCACTGACCGTCTGGTGGACCTTGGCGCGACGGTGTTCGAAGGGCAGGAGGCCGCGAATATCGAAGGGGCCGCCGTGGTCGTGATCTCTTCCGCGATCAAGCCGGGCAACCCTGAACTGGATGCCGCACGGGTGGCGGGCCTTCCCATCGTGCGCCGCGCCGAGATGCTGGCAGAGCTGATGCGCCTGAAATCCAACATTGCGGTGGCAGGAACCCACGGCAAGACCACCACAACGACGATGGTGGCTGAACTGCTGGTCAACGGCGGGATCGATCCGACGGTGGTGAACGGCGGGATCATCCATGCTTACGGGTCGAACGCGCGGATGGGGCAGGGCGAATGGATGGTGGTCGAGGCGGATGA
>NZ_DGMH01000027.1:962-7679 GCF_002388305.1 Sulfitobacter sp. UBA4523 | reverse complement strand
ACCAATATCGACCCCGAGCATATGGAGCATTGGGGCGACTTCGATACCCTGCGCAAAGGGTTTCTGGATTTCGTCTCGAACATTCCTTTCTACGGGCTAGCGGTCTGCTGCATTGACCACCCCGAGGTGCAGGCCTTGGTCGGCAAGATCACCGACCGCCGTGTCATGACCTATGGCTTCAACACCCAAGCCGACGTGCGGGCAGTCAACCTGCACTACAAGGCGGGCGTGGCGCATTTCGATATCATGTTCCAGACCGAAGGCATCACGATCAAGGATTGCAGCCTGCCGATGCCCGGGGATCACAACGTGTCAAACGCGATGGCGGCGGTCGCCGTGTCGCGCCACCTTGGCATGAAAACCGAAGAAATCCGTGCCGCTCTTGCCGGGTTCGGTGGCGTGAACCGTCGCTTTACCAAAGTGGGCGAAGTGGATGGCGTGACGATCATCGACGACTACGGTCACCACCCGGTCGAGATTACCGCCGTGCTGAAAGCCGCACGTCAGGCCACCGAAGGGCGCGTGATCGCGGTCCACCAGCCCCACCGCTACAGCCGTTTGCACCACCATTTCGAGGAATTCTGCGCCTGTTTCAACGATGCCGATGTTGTTGGCATCGCCGAGGTCTATGCCGCGGGCGAGGCCCCGATCGAGGGCGCAGGGCGCGATGATCTGGTCGCAGGCTTGATCCGTCATGGTCACCGCCACGCCCGCGCCGTCCAAAGCGAGGATGATCTGGCGCGACTGGTGCGCGAACAGGCAGGGCCGGGGGATATGGTTGTCTGCCTTGGGGCAGGGACAATCAGCACCTGGGCCAACGCCTTGCCTGCCGCGCTTGAAGCCTTGAAGAAGGAAGCCGTCTGAATGGCGCGGACCCCATCATACGGGGGCCGGTCATGACCTTGCTTTGGGCTTGCATCCTGTGGGTCTTTTGCTCGGCCACGGTGGCGACGCTGCCCATGCGTCTGCAATATATTCCCGGTGTGATCCTGCTGATTGCCGCACCGGTGCTGATCATCCTGATCGGTCTTCAGGTGGGCTGGCTCTATAGCCTGCTTGCTCTTGCTGCCTTTGTGTCCATGTTCCGCAATCCCTTGCGCTTTTTGCTGGCCAAGCTGCGCGGACAAAACCCGGAGGTTCCAAAATGAGTATATCACTGGTTCTTGCCTGTTTTTGGGCGGTCGTTGCCAATGTGTTGGCGATGACGCCCAGTTCTGACCAGCATTGGCGCAGCGCCTATGTGCTGATTGCCGTCGGCATACCCGTCCTGGGGTTTGTCACCATGCAGCATGGCCCTTGGGTCGGGATGCTGGTGTTCGCGGGCGGGTGTTCGGTGTTGCGCTGGCCCGTGATCTATCTGATGCGCTGGCTGCGCGGTGCCGCTGTGCGGAATGCCGCAAAGTGAACCTGACGCTGGTGATCCTGATCAGCATCCTCGTGGTGTGGATGCTTGCCGCGGGCTGGTGCGGGCTGATGCGCCGGTATGGCGGCTTTGTGCTGGTCCTGCTGGCAGGGCTCGCGCTGAACTGGGCGTGGATGATCTGGGGCCTTGGCGCGAAACCGCTGGAGCGTCCGGTGTTCATGGCGCAAGCCGCTGCCACGGGCTATGCGGTTTGCGCGTTTCTTGCGGGATGGCTGGCCGGCCGTATCACGCGCGAGCTGCGGGCGAACCGGCCTGATTGATTGGGCGGTTTTTGGCGCGCTTCGGGCACATGTGGAAAATTGACCTCCCTCCCAAAGCGGGCTAGGCGATGGGCATGACAGATATTTCCTTTCCCGACATGCGCGGTAAGCTGACGCAAAACCGCCCCTTGGCTGATCTGACCTGGCTGCGCGTGGGCGGCCCTGCTGACTATTTCTACCAGCCTGCCGATGCCGATGATCTGGCGGCTTTCATGAAGGCGCTGCCCGCCGATGTCGTGGTCATGCCGATGGGGGTCGGGTCGAACTTGATCGTGCGCGACGGCGGCTTGCGCGCTGTGGTGATCCGGCTGGGGCGCGGGTTCAACACCATCAGTTGCGAGGATGGAATCGTCACCGCAGGTGCCGCGGCGCTGGACGCCCATGTCGCGCGCAAGGCAGCGGACGCGGGGCTGGACCTGACCTTCCTGCGCACAATCCCGGGTAGCATTGGCGGCGCGGTACGGATGAACGCGGGCTGCTATGGTGCCTATACTGCTGATTATTTCATCAGCGCAGACGCGATCACCCGCACAGGCGAAAAGGTCACGCTTGGGCCGGACGATCTGCGATTTGCCTATCGCCAGACCGCTTTGCCAGACGGATATGTCATCACCGCTGCCCGTTTCGCGCCCCCCAAAGGCGAGGCGCAAACGCTGCACGCGCGGATGGAGGACCAGCTGCGCAAACGGGACGAAACCCAACCCACCAAGGACCGCAGCGCGGGGTCGACGTTCCGCAATCCGGCGGGGTTTTCCAGCACGGGGCAGGCGGATGACCGCCATGATCTGAAGGCGTGGAAGGTCATTGACGACGCCGGTTTACGCGGTGCCACCTTGGGTGGCGCGCAGATGAGCCCGAAACACCCCAACTTCCTGATCAATACGGGTTCCGCGACGGCAGCAGACCTTGAAGCATTGGGTGAAATGGTGCGAAAAAAGGTTTACGATTCCAGCGGGATTACGCTAGAGTGGGAAATTATGCGGATCGGCGAAAAATAAACGTTCGAGCGTCATGATTTAGGGCCGCCAAAAGGCCCGGAACAGAATGAATAAGGGTCGCAACAGGCCCGTTTAAAAAGGCAGATTGAGTGGGATTGTCGAGCAGGACACCCCCGAGAGTTGCAGTATTGTTGGGTGGCCCCTCGGCGGAACGCGAGGTGTCTCTGTCAACAGGGCGCGCCTGCGCAGCGGCTTTGCGGGACCGGAGTTTCGAAGTCATCGAGGTCGATTGCGGCCCCGACCTTTGTGCCGATCTGGGCGCTGCTCAACCCGATGTCGTTCTGAATTGTCTGCATGGCCGCTGGGGCGAAGACGGCTGCGTTCAGGGATTGCTGGAATGGATGGGCCTGCCTTACACACACTCCGGCGTGCTGGCCTCTGCCCTTGCGATGGACAAACAGCGCAGCAAGGAAGTTTTTCGTGCCGCGGGTTTGCCTGTTGTGGAAAGCCTGATCGTATCGGCGGCGACGGTGCGGGGATCCCATGTGATGGACCCGCCCTATGTGGTCAAGCCGAACAACGAAGGGTCATCCGTCGGTGTTTACCTTGTCGAGATCGAAAACAACGGCCCGCCACAGTTGGATGATGCCATGCCTGCCGAGGTCATGGTCGAGAAATTCATCCCCGGTCGCGAACTGACCACCACCGTGATGGGCGAACGTGCGCTGACCGTGACCGACATCCACACGACGGGTTGGTATGATTACGACGCCAAGTACAAGGTGGGCGGGTCGACCCATGTGGTCCCTGCCGATATCCCGCACGAGATTTTTGAGCTCTGCATGGATTACGCCCTGCGGGCGCATAACGCGCTTGGCTGTCGCGGTGTCAGCCGCACGGATTTCCGTTGGGATGAAAGCAAGGGGGCAGCGGGGCTGTTCCTGCTGGAAACCAACACCCAGCCCGGCATGACCCCCACGTCGCTGTCGCCCGAACAGGCGCAGGCGGTTGGCATTTCCTTTGGCGAGCTCTGCGCCTGGATGGTCGAGGACGCGTCATGCAATCGTTGATCAAACGCGTCAAACCCGCCAAGCCGGCCAAGGCAGATCCCGCACCGTCACGTTGGGCGTGGCGCATGCAGCGCTTGATGCTGACGCCGACGTTCCGTTTCGGGCTGCGCGTCGGGGTGCCGTTCTGCTTGGCCTTGGCAGCGGGGACAATCTATCTGTCGGACGAAGCACGACGCGGCCAGTTGGCCGATGTCTATGCCAATGCCCGCACCAGCATCCAGCAGCGCCCCGAATTCATGGTCAAGCTGATGGCGATTGATGGTGTCGAAGGCGTTTTGGCCACCGACGTGCGTGCCGCTGTGCCTGTCGAATTTCCAACCAGTTCCTTTGATCTTGATCTGCCTGCATTGCGGCAGGCGATCACCGATCTTCCCGGCGTCAAGCAGGCGTCGCTGCGGGTGAAGCCGGGCGGCGTGTTGCAGGTGTCGGTACAGCCACGGGTGCCGGTCGCCGTTTGGCGCAGCCAGGACGGGCTGCTGCTGATCGACGCCGAGGGAAGCCCCATCGGCCAGCTTGCATCGCGCGGCGATCGCACGGACCTGCCCTTGGTGGTAGGCGAGGCGGCGAACCAGCGCGTGAGCGAAGCGCTTGAATTGATCCGCACGGCGGCTCCGTTGGGGGAGCGGCTGCGCGGTTTGGTACGCATGGGAGAGCGGCGATGGGACGTCGTTCTTGACCGTGAACAGCGTATCTTGCTGCCCGAAACCCAGGCCGTTCAGGCGCTGGAGCGGGTGATCGCGCTGGAAGGTGCACAGGATGTGCTGGCCCGCGACGTCGCGCGGGTAGACATGCGGTTGGCCCAACGGCCCACCGTGCAAATGAACAAGGACGCCACACAAGAATTGTGGCGCATCAGGCAGATTTCGGGACAGTGAAAAGATGATGGACCTATACGATAGTCAGCGATCCATGCGCCACATGCGCAAGCTTGCGATGCAACGCGGCGTGGTGGCTATTCTGGATGTGGGCACGTCAAAGATCGCCTGCCTGGTGCTGCGGTTTGACGGCACGGGCCGCGTCTCTGAAGAGGGCGAAATCGGGTCGCTCGCGGGGCAATCCGGTTTTCGCGTGATCGGGGCTGCGACCACGCGGTCGCGCGGGGTCCGCTTTGGCGAGATTTGCGCCATGCAGGAAACCGAACGCGCTGTGCGTACCGCGCTGCAGGCGGCGCAGAAAATGGCGAACATCCGTGTGGATCACGTGATCGCCTGTTTCTCGGGTGCCGAACCGCGCAGCTACGGTCTGGATGCGGCGCTGGATCTGGAAGGGCAGGTCGTCTCCGAGCAGGATGTCGCGCAGGTTCTGGCCAATTGCGACGTGCCCGAATACGGCGAGGGCCGTGAAGTGCTGCATGCGCAGCCGGTGAACTTTGCACTGGATAACCGGTCGGGCCTGTCCGATCCCCGCGGCCAATTGGGTAATACCCTGTCGGTCGATATGCATATGCTGACCGTGGACGCGGCGGCGGTTCAACACCTTGCCCATTGCATCAAACGCTGTGACCTCGAACTGGCGGGCGTTGCGTCTTCGGCCTATGTCTCGGGGATTTCATCGCTGGTCGAGGACGAACAGGAACTTGGCGCCGCCTGTATCGATCTTGGCGGCGGGTCGACCTCTGTTTCGATCTTCATTCGCAAACACATGATCTATGCCGACAGCGTGCGCATGGGCGGGGATCACATCACCTCTGACATCTCTATGGGGTTGCAGGTGCCGACGGCCAATGCTGAACGGATCAAGACCTTCTATGGCGGGGTGCATGCGACAGGCATGGACGACCGCGAGATGATTGATATCGGTGGCGACACCGGTGATTACGAACACGACCGTCGCACTGTCAGCCGGGCCGAGCTGATCGGCATCATGCGCCCCCGTGTCGAGGAAATTCTGGAAGAAGTCCGCGCCCGTCTGGATGCCGCGGGCTTTGACCACCTGCCAAGCCAGCAGATCGTTCTGACCGGCGGGGGCAGTCAGATTCCGGGGCTTGATGGTCTGGCAAGCAAGATTTTGGGCCAACAGGTCCGCTTGGGCCGCCCGCTACGCGTGCATGGCCTGCCACAAGCCGCAACCGGTCCGGGTTTCGCCTCTGCTGTAGGCTTGGCGCTGTTTGCCGCGCACCCGCAAGACGAGTGGTGGGACTTCGACATTCCCGCCGACCGCTACCCATCCCGGTCGTTGAAGCGCGCTGTCAAGTGGTTCCGCGACAACTGGTAACCCCCAGATGCGGTGCGCGCGTCGAAATCATGAGAAAACCGGCAAAAAAACGCCCATATAATGTGTCAAAACCGTGTTTTCTAGGTGACGCATGGGCGTTCTCCCTATACAATAAGGGGGATTGCACAAAAAATGCTCCGTAAGCGAGCTAAACAATACAGGCGGATGGCTCATGACCCTTAATCTTTCAATGCCCGGACAGGGCGACCTGAAACCCCGCATCACAGTGTTTGGTGTTGGCGGGGCAGGCGGCAACGCCGTGAACAACATGATCGAGAAAGAGCTCGACGGTGTTGATTTCGTGGTTGCCAACACAGACGCGCAAGCGTTGCAGCAAGCCAAAGCGGAAAGCCGCGTTCAGCTGGGCATCAAAGTGACCGAAGGTCTGGGTGCGGGCGCGCGGGCCTCTGTCGGTGCTGCCGCTGCCGAAGAAAGCATTGAACAGATTGTGGACCACCTGGCCGGCGCGCACATGTGCTTTATCACCGCCGGTATGGGCGGGGGCACCGGGACAGGGGCCGCGCCGATCATCGCGCAGGCCGCGCGTGAACTGGGTGTTCTGACCGTTGGTGTCGTGACCAAGCCGTTCCAGTTTGAAGGCATCAAGCGGATGCGTCAGGCTGAAGACGGTATCGAGGCGCTGCAAAAGGTCGTCGATACACTGATCATCATTCCCAACCAGAACCTGTTCCGTTTGGCGAATGAAAAAACCACCTTTACCGAAGCATTCTCCATGGCGGATGACGTGCTGTACCAAGGTGTCAAAGGCGTCACGGATCTGATGGTCCGCCCCGGCCTGATCAACCTCGACT
>NZ_DGMH01000027.1:574-815 GCF_002388305.1 Sulfitobacter sp. UBA4523 | reverse complement strand
CTGCGCGGTGCCAAGGGCGTTCTGATCAACATCACCGGCGGTCACGACCTGACCCTGTTCGAACTGGACGAAGCGGCGAACCGTATCCGCGAAGAAGTCGACCCAGACGCGAACATCATCGTGGGGTCCACGCTTGATACCGAACTGGGTGGCGTTATGCGCGTGAGCGTTGTTGCCACTGGGATCGATGCGGTTGACGTCAACACCGAGATGCCCGTGCCGCGCCGTTCGATGTCGCAGC
>NZ_DGMH01000027.1:0-413 GCF_002388305.1 Sulfitobacter sp. UBA4523 | reverse complement strand
CCGTTCGATGTCGCAGCCATTGCCTGCCAAAGCGCCAGAGGTTGAACAAGCCCCCGCCGCCGAAGCACCTGCACCCGTTGCCGCACAGGCCGAGTACGAAGAAGAGCCACAGCAGCAGCTGTTCAAGGAAGAAGCCGCGGTCAACCACAGCGGTTTCTCTGACACGTCCTATGAAGACGAAGCGTCGGACGCAGATGATCTGCCCCCCCCCGCCTACCGTCCCGAGGTTGCGTCCTTCCAGCCGCGCCGCGAAGAGGTGAATGTCGACGCGCAAGAGCAAGAGGCGTTTGTCGCGCCACGCGCCCCTGGCACCCCATCGCCCGAAGCACTGGCCCGTCTGCGCGCCGCCGCGCAAAAAGCGTCGCCAAGCCAGCAGCAACAGCGTCAGCCACAAGCGCAGCCGCAGCAGCAGC
>NZ_DGMH01000037.1:45567-64289 GCF_002388305.1 Sulfitobacter sp. UBA4523 | reverse complement strand
CCGACAAACTCGGAGCGATTCAAAGCGTATTGATGGTCACGCGCGGAACAAGACGATCCGCCAATAGCGCTCGCTTTTCGGCATCTGAAATGCCTTCAATCGATCGAATTTCTTCTAAGCAAAGCAGATCTTCTGCATCGGCTTTCGAAATTTCTTCTGCCTTGGTTACAGTTTTTCCGGCCTGCCCATGGCGGTTCCTGCCATGGCTCCTGCCTTGAGTTCTTGGCAACCTCGAAGCCCATCCCAGAAATTCCTTCTGTTTTTCCTTCGTCAATATTGAGATGGGACTGTTACCAAAGAATTCTTCCAGAAGTCGGTGAACCCCTGCCGTAATCCGCTTCATGTCTTTTGATGGGTAAAGCTCATCGGTTTTGGCCTTTGCTTCGGTCAAGAGGATAGGAGCCTTAATGAAAGCATCGAAATCCGCGACGCCATGGCCTGCCAAAAGGTCTCGACTGGCTGTTCGCACGTCATCGCCTTCATCCATAGCGATTTTTACATCGTTAAGACTTCGCTTTAGCGTAATTGCACGTTGACCCAGATCGTTAGGGATGGGCTCTTGGAGACTTACGGAAACCAGAGCACTGGCCTCTTTCAGAAGATCCAGTACGTCTCCCCATTCCTTTTTGCGGGCTGCTCGCCGCAAGCGTTGGTTTTCTGCCTCAAGCGCTGCAAGCCTTTGATCAATATCTGCATCAGATACCTGATCCGCCTGTCTTTCTTCAGCGACCATCTTGATCAGTTCGCCACGCATTGCCTCCAACAGTATCGCTTTAAACGTATCGGGGCAGAATTTTTGTTCGGTCAGTGCGTCCACGAAGTCTATCTCCTTTTTCTCGTAGACCGTGAGCAGCCTGGCGGCACGCTTCACGGCGTCGAGCGGGAGGTGGGTTCGCAATGAAAGACAGATAAATTGGTTTGAACCGAATTTTGATATGCCTGCTGGCAAACGTTTACGGAAATAGAACATCCGGCCTCTACGCATCAGGTAGGGGCCGGCTCGATATTTAGGTTTTTGTCGGTGGTTTCCGCGGGCTGAAACGCGATGCTGCTGGGCATAGCGCGCAAGGCCATGTGTCACACTCTGTGTTACAGTCTCAGAATGCTGTGACACACATGGCGTGCCAGACTTGGTTAAGTCTTTGTTATTTCGAGTGTGAGAAAGAAAGTTGGCTGGGATGGTAGGATTCGAACCTACGGTACACTGTACCAAAAACAGTTGCCTTACCACTTGGCTACATCCCAACGTGTGGGCGTAATTAGTCCGGAGTGCGGGGGGGTGCAATACCTTTCTGGAGAAAAAGTGGGGAGAATCTCGGAATTTATTCTTGAGCCGTGTTTGGGGCAGAGCAGGCTGTGTTCTATTGGGGAGGATCAGCGGGGTCGCTCGGCCGCAGGGGGCCTATTGCGGCTGTATGTCTTGCTGTTGATATCCTGCATCCGAGCGAACACGTGATCGCGCGAAAGGGGGGACGTGGGGGCGCACCGCCGCCGTCCCCCTCGCTTCAAGGGTGCAATATATGTCGCGTGCGAGGGTTGTCAGCCTTCGCAGTTGATCAAGATCGCGCCGGCGCGGGCACCGGCTTCGACGGCTTCATGGGCTTTGACCGTGTCTGACAGCGCGAATGTCTGCTCGACCGGGCAGTGCAGCGCCCCTTCAGCCAAGGCTTGATGGGTTTTCTTGATCGCGAGGGTACGTTCGGCCTCGGTCAGCAGGTAGACGAGGATGATGTCGATGGTGACCGCCTTAAAGAGCAGGGGCAGGAAGGGGAGCGTCGGCTCCATCACCTTGGCAGAGCCATAGGCCGCGAGGCGCCCGTTGGGTTTGATCACCTCTGCATCCAGCGCGATATTGGCCCCGAATTCGACCTCGATGATCTGGTCGACGGGGGCACCACCGTTGGCATCAAGCACCTGTTGCGCCAGATCGGAGGCGCTATAGTCCAGCACGACCTGTGCGCCTGCGGATTTTGCGCGCTCGGCCCCGTTGGCTCCGGTGGTGGCGATAACGCGCGCCCCTGCCCAGGCGGCGAATTGCACGGCGAGATAGCCGACGGTGCCCGCGCCCCCCTGGATCAGCAGCGTTTGCCCCGCGACATCACCGCCGTTGAACACGGCGTGGGCCGCGGTCAGCCCGGGGATGCCAAGGCTGGCGGCAGTGTCAAAGCTCACGTCATCGGGCAGCGGGACGGCCTGCGCTTGCGGCAGGGCGATATGGGTCGCGGCAGTGCCGAAGGGGCGCTGCCATTGCCCGTTCCAGATCCAGACGCGTTGGCCCACGCGGGCGTGGTCCACACCGTCGCCCACGGCCTCGATCACGCCGGCACCATCGCTATGCGGGATCACAGTCTCGAAGGGCGGATGGGTCATGCCGGGGCGCCCGCGGCGGGATTTCACATCGGAGGGGTTCACCCCCGACACCGCCAGCCGCACCAGCACCTCGCCCGCAGCGGGGGTAGGGGTTGGCATCTCGGTCAGGGTCAGCACGTCGCGTGCTTCGCCAAGGGTGGAATAGGTGACTGCGCGCATGAGAGCTCCTGATCATGGGGACGGTGTTGTGTCACCTAAGCCCAAGACCGTGGCATGTGCAATTGCGCGGTCAGTCGCGTAGCTCTTTCGGGCCCACGCCCCAGAGCCGCGCTTTGGGGGCCCAGCCTTTATAGCCGCCGACCCTCAGGAAACACCATTCAAGGTCGCAGGCTCCGAGCCGCGCGATCACGCCCAGTTCAAGCTCTGCTTCGACGGGGGCTTTGGGGTCGGGGCGGACAAGCAGCTGCAGACGGTCCTGTTCGACCAGAACGGTGCGCGTGCCCGACAAAAGCGAATAATGCACCCAGCCGCCCATACCGTCGCGGTCTTCGACGCGGCGCCAATGGCCATGCTCTGCCGTGATGCGCAGGGGCAGGTCGCGATGTTTGAAAACCCAATCGATCCGGTGCGTCAGCGATGGCCCGCGCCGCACGTTCCCCTCGCTCGCTTTCATGGACACGAAACGGGGCACCGGCAGGTTGGTCACCTGGCCGACCTCTTGCGCGAAAACCGGGGTGGTGCACAGGTGAACGGCTGCAAGGGCGCCCAAAAGGACGGAACGTAACATCGGTTTCATGACTGCCTGTCTGGTCTGTTGCCGTTGATTTAATGCAGTTTTGCCCTGCGAGGTTCTTGTGCCTCGTCTCTGCTTGGGACACCATGCCACCAAGCACAGTGCAAAGCCATATTTGGGAGGCCCACAATGTCAAAGCAACCGCTAAGTGTTGTAGTCACGCGACGGTTGCCGGAAGTCGTCGAAAAGCGATTGACGGAACTGTTTCATGTGACGTTGCGCGCGGATGACACGCCGATGACCCGCTCTGAACTGGGCGAGGCGATGAAAACTGCGGATATCCTGGTGCCCACCGTGACCGATGAAATCGACGCGGCACTGATCGGGCAGGCGGGGGACCGGCTGAAACTGATCGCGAACTACGGGGCGGGGGTCGATCATATTGACGTGATGACAGCGCGGCAGCGCGGGATTCTGGTGTCCAATACGCCCGGTGTGCTGACGGAAGACACCGCCGATATGACCATGGCGCTGATTCTCGCGGTCACACGGCGCATGTCCGAAGGCATGGCGCAGATGCAAAAAGGCGATTGGCAGGGCTGGGCCCCGACTGCGCTGCTTGGCGGGCGCGTCAGCGGTCGCCGTTTGGGTATTCTGGGGATGGGCCGCATTGGTCAGGCCGTCGCACGGCGCGCGGCTGCCTTTGGCATGCAGGTCCACTACCACAACCGCCGCCGTCTGCGCCCCGAGATCGAAGAGAGCCTTGGCGCGACTTATTGGGAAAGCCTTGACCAGATGGTGGCCCGCATGGACGTGATGAGCCTCAACTGCCCGCACACCCCCAGCACCTTCCATCTGATGAACGCTCGCCGCCTGAAGCTGATGAAGCCCGACGCGGTGATCGTAAACACCTCCCGGGGGGAGGTGATCGACGAAAACGCCCTGACGCGGATGCTGCGCGCGGGCGAACTGCAAGGTGCAGGGCTGGACGTGTATGAACATGGCACCGACATCAACCCGCGCTTGCGCGAGCTGACCAATGTCGTGCTCTTGCCGCATATGGGGTCTGCGACGCTCGAAGGGCGGGTAGAGATGGGCGAGAAGGTCATCATCAACATCAAGACCTTCGAAGACGGGCACCGTCCGCCGGATCAGGTCGTGCCCTCGATGCTTTAGGCGCAGCGCCGGTGCGGTTCAATTTGCGCTGGCGCTAAAAACAAGTAGGTTGACCCCGAGCACCGGAACGGGGAGGGGACCATGCTTGCACATCACATCGTGAAACACATCGGGCGGACCTGCGCAGCCATCGCCATAGGCGGTTTTGTAAGCGGGGCCGCTTTCGCGCAACAGGCCGCCGATAGTGTCGCGCCCGAAGGGGCCAGCCAAGGCAGCTTTACCGGCATGTCGCCGCAGATCACCGCCGCCTTCGAGGCTAAGGATTCGGGCAAACCCGTCATCGCCCAGAACTGGATGGTCGCCGCCGCCAACCCTCATGCGGTTCAGGCGGGGGCGGATGTGCTGGCACGGGGCGGCACCGCTGCCGATGCGCTGGTCGCCGTCCAAGCGATGCTGGGGCTGGTTGAGCCGCAAAGCTCTGGCCTGGGCGGCGGGGCGTTTCTGGTCTGGTATGACGCCGCATCGGGCAGGCTGACCACGCTGGACGGGCGCGAAACCGCGCCGCTGGCGGTCACGCCGCAATTGTTTCAGGACGATCAGGGGGTCCCGTTGGGGTTCTTTGACGCCGTCGTTGGCGGGCGGTCGGTCGGTACGCCGGGCACCCCTGCGTTGATGGCCGCAGCGCATGAGAAATGGGGCAACCAGCCCTGGGCCGAGCTGCTGGGCCCCTCTGTCGCATTGGCCGAGAAGGGCTTTGCCGTGTCCCCACGTCTTGCGGGGCTGGTGGCTGATGACGCAGAACGGCTGGCAACCTCCGCGACAACCGCAGATTACTTCATGCCGAACGGCACGCCGGTTCAGGCAGGCGATACGCTCAAGAACCCTGACTATGCCCGCACGGTTGCAGCGCTGGCGGAACGCGGGGCCGATGCCTTTTATACCGGTGACATTGCGCGCGACATCGTGGGGGCTGTCCAAGGGGCCAACAACCCCGGTGTGCTGTCAGAGGTCGATCTGTCGATCTATCGGGTCAAGGAACGCGACGCCCTTTGCGCGCCCTATCACGGGCATGAGGTCTGCGGCATGGGGCCGCCGTCCTCTGGTGCGCTGGCCGTTGGGCAAATACTGGGGCTGTTGGAAAACGCGGACCTGAGCGCCGGACCGGCGGACGCGGATGTGCTGCGGCTGATCGGCGATGCCTCGCGGCTCGCCTTTGCGGATCGGGGGCGCTATGTGGCTGATACCGATTATGTGCCGGTGCCGGTGACCGGTATGCTCGACCCATCCTATCTGGCGGAGCGCGCCAAGCTGTTGCAGGGCGACGATGCGCTGCCCGAAGTGACCGCAGGCGCGCCCGCTTTCGACCATGCCCTGAACTTTGCCGATGATATCTCTATCGAGCTGCCGTCGACCTCGCATGTTTCGATCGTGGACAGCATGGGCAATGTCGCAAGCATGACCACCACCATCGAAAACGGCTTTGGGAGCCGACTGATGGTGCGCGGGTTTTTGTTGAACAACGAGCTGACGGATTTCTCTTTCCGGTCGCATACCGATGGTGTGCCGATTGCCAATCGGGTCGAGCCGGGAAAACGCCCGCGCTCGTCGATGGCTCCGACGATTGTGATGAAGGATGGCGCGCCGGTTCTGGCCGTGGGCAGCCCCGGTGGCAGCCGCATCATCGGCTATGTCGCGGGCTCCATCATCGCGCATCTGGATTGGGGAATGGATGTGCAACAGGCCGCCGCACTGCCCCATGCGATCAACCGGTTCGGCCCCTACGACCTTGAGGAAGGCACCGACGCCGCCGCGATGGCCGATGCGCTGATGGGGCTTGGCTATGAGGTGAACACCCGCGCGCTGACCTCGGGGTTGCATATGATTTCGATTGGCGATGACCTGCGCGGCGGGGCTGACCCGCGCCGCGAAGGCATCGCCCTTGGCGAGTGATCGCCCATTCTGAACCAAAGGAAAGACCATATGGCACAGGCCACCGACATGCCCCGCAACGAGACCGGTATCGACACCGCTTTGGGTATCCTCAAGCAGCAATTCGGCGAACGCTTCCAGATGGGCGACGCGATCCGCGAACAGCACGGGCATACGACGACCTGGATCAGAAATCAGGCCCCCGATGCAGTGGTTTTTGCCCGCTCGACCGATGATGTCGCGGCTGTGGTCAAGGTCTGCGCCGCGCATAAGGTGCCGGTCATCGCCTTCGGCACCGGCACTTCGCTTGAAGGGCATGTGAATGCGCCCGCGGGGGGCGTGTCGATTGACGTCACGCAGATGGACGCGGTGGTCGAGGTCAACGCCGGCGATCTGGATTGCCGCGTGCAACCCGGCGTCACCCGCGAGGCGCTGAACACCCATTTGCGGGATCAGGGGCTGTTCTTTCCCATTGATCCCGGGGCCAATGCCTCGCTTGGCGGGATGACGGCGACGCGGGCCTCGGGCACCAATGCGGTGCGCTATGGCACGATGAAGGACAACGTGCTGGCGGTCGAGGCGGTGATGGCCGATGGCACGGTGATCCGCACCGGGGCACGGGCGCGCAAATCATCCGCCGGATACGATCTGACGCGTCTGATGGTGGGCTCTGAAGGGACATTGGGCGTGATCACCGAAATCACGTTGAAGCTACAAGGCATCCCCGAGGCGATCAGCTCTGCCCGCTGTTCCTTCCCCTCGGTCGAGGCGGCCTGTGAAACCGTGCAAAGCGTGATCCAATACGGGCTGCCCGTCGCACGGATAGAGCTGCTGGACGCGATGGTCGTGCGCGCGGTGAATGGCTATGCCAAACTGTCGCTGCCCGAAACGCCGATGTTGCTGCTGGAGTTTCATGGCTCTGACGCCGGTGTGGTCGAACAGACCGAGACATTCGCAGCGCTTGCCGATGAAAACGGTGGCACCGACTATCAGGCGACCACCACGATGGAGGAACGCAACAAGCTGTGGCAAGCGCGCCATGATGCCTATTGGGCGATGCTGGCCCTGCGCCCCGGCTGCAAGGCGGTGGCGACCGACGTTTGTGTGCCGATCTCAAGGCTGGCCGAAGCGGTCGGCCGCGCGAACGCCAAAGCGGCGGAGCTGGACCTGATCGCGCCCATCGTCGGCCACGCAGGCGATGGCAATTTCCACGCCTCGCTGCTGCTGGATATGGACGACGCGGATGAAGTCGCCCGCGCCGAAGACTTCATTAGCTGGCTCAACGAGCTCGCGATCTCGATGGAGGGGACATGCACGGGGGAGCATGGCATCGGACAGGGCAAACGCCCCTATCTGGTCAAGGAACTGGGAGCGGCCGTGGGCGTCATGGGCGCGATCAAACAGGCGCTCGACCCCGATAACATTATGAACCCGGGCAAGATTCTTCCCGAATCCCTGGCGTAGTCGGGGCGGCGCGGGCGGTATATCGATCCCTGCCACGGGCAGGGATGCGATGCCTCCGGCGGGGATTTTTAACCATTTGGAAGCGGCCTGCGCGCGAGTTTTTCGACGTTGGTCGTATTTGTGCTGTCTTTGGTCGGCTGGGTTCTGCGTTTTGCGCGGGGGCTGCTAAATGTCGCTAAGACCTATTCTGGCGGAGCATTGGATTCATGAAAACTCAAGTCAAAGCACTGGTTGTGGGCGGCGGTGCCGTTGGCACGTCGATTGCCTATCATCTGGCCCGCGCCGGATGGGACGATGTGATGTTGCTTGAGCGGGACGAGCTGACCTCGGGGTCTACATGGCATGCGGCAGGGTTGCTGCCCTATTTCAACATGTCCTATGCGACGACCCACATCCACGACTATTCAATCAAGTTCTACAAGACGCTTGAGGAAGAGACCGGCCTGAATGCGGGCTTTGCCGTGGTGGGGAACCTGCGCATGGCGCAGACGGACGAGCGCATGGACGAATACATGCTCTATGCCTCGACCGCCGAGACCTGCGGCGTGCCCTATACTTTCATGACGCCGGACGAGATCAAGGCGAAATGGCCGCTGATCAAGACCGACGATCTGAAAGGCGCGCTGTACCACCAGACGGACGGCTACATTAACCCCGCCGATGTCACCATGGCGATGGCCAAGGGCGCGCGGCAGCGGGGGGTGGCGATCGAGCGCAAGTGGCAGGCGGATGCCTTTCACTGGAATGGCGCGGCATGGGAGGTTACCATCACCAAAATGGTCGAGAAGGGCGGGAACCTTGTCCCTTCGGACGAGCAGGTCGTGATCACCGCCGAACATGTCGTCACCGCCAGCGGCAACCACGCGCAGCGCACCGCCAAGATGCTGGGCATCAAGATGCCCGCCATTCCGGTCGAACATACGTTTATCGTGATGGATCAGGATCCCGAGCTGGTCAAATGGCGCGCCGACGGCAATCCGGAGCATCCGGTCGTGCGGGACGCCGACAATGAATCCTACGCCCGCGAAGAGCGGGGCGGCTGGATTTTGGGCATCTACGAGCGCGGCGCGCCTGCGCGGTTCGAATATGGGGTGCCGGACAGCTTCCGGGCCGATCTTTTCCCGCTGGATCTGGACCGGATCGCGGATCAGTATATGGCGATGGCTGACCGCGTACCGTCTTGTGCGGACTCCGGCCTCAAGGACGATTTCAACGGGCCGATCTGCTATACGCCCGACGGCAACCCGCTGGTTGGTCCGGCACCCGGCCTGCGCAATATGTGGCTGGCCGAAGGGTTCTCTTTCGGGATCACGGCTGCGGGGGGCACGGGCTACTACCTTGCGCAGATGATGGTCGAGGGCGAGGCCGAGATCGACATGGCGTCGCTGGACCCCAAACGCTATGGCGACTGGATGACCACCGAATATGCCGCGCGCAAGAACGAAGAGGCCTATGAGCACGTCTATATCCTGCACCACCCGGATGAGGAGCGCCCCGCGTGTCGGCCCTTGCGCACCTCGCCTGCCTACGACCGTCAGGCCGCCCGTGGCGCACAGTTCGGCCATGTGAACGGGTGGGAACGCCCGAACTACTTTGCGCCGCTGGGGTTCAATGACCACGACAGCCGGTCCTTCCGGCGCGGCGGCTGGTGGCAGCATGCGGTCGATGAGGCCAAGGCGATCCGCGAGGGCGTGGGCCTGATCGATGCGACCGCCTTTACCAAACATCTGGTCAAGGGGCCGGGGGCCACTGCCTTTCTGGATTGGTTCACCTGCAACAAGCTGCCTTCCGTCGGGCGCATCAACCTGACCTATGCGCTGACGATCAACGGCACCACGCGCACCGAATATACCATCGTGCGGCTCGCTCAGGATGAATACTACCTTGTGTCCGCCGGGGCCTGGACGGCCTATGACAGTGATTTCCTGCGCAAGGCCATCGCCGATAAAGCGCCTGAATTCGGGTATATCGAATGTCATGACGTGACCACGCAATGGGGTGTCTTTGCCATCGCGGGCCCCAAATCGCGCGATGTCCTGAAAGAGGTCATCAAGGACGCGGACCCCGAGACGGTGCTGAGCAACAAGCGCTTCCCCTGGTTGACCATGCGCAATATCGAGCTGGGGATGGTCCCCGTCCGCGCCATCCGCGTCGCCTATACCGGAGAGCTCGGCTGGGAACTGCACCACCCGATCGAGATGCAGAACCACCTGTTCGATCTGCTGGAGAAGGCGGGCGAGAAACACGAGATGAAACTGGTCGGCGCGCGGGCACAGAACTGGCTGCGGCAAGAGAAATCCTACCGCGCTTTCGGCAATGAACTGGGCCGCGATGCCACCCCGCTAGAGGCCGATCTGCCGCGCTTTGTCGACCTGTCCAAGGACTTCCACGGCAAGGACGCAATGCAAGCCCATGGCATTCGCAGCAAATGTGTGACCTTGCTGATCGACGGGCCCGACGACGCCGACCCTTGGGGCCGCGAAGTGCTGTATCACGGCGACACCCGCGTTGGCCGCCTGACCTCGGGCGGGTATTCGGTGGCCTTCGGGAAATCCATCGGCATGGGCTACGTCAAACCCGACATCGCGGTGGTTGGCACAAAGCTGAAGGTCAAGATGTTCGACCAGCTATGGGATGCCGAAGTTGTGGAGGACAGCCCCTACGACCCGAAAAACGCAACGATCCGTGTGGATGGGTGACGCAGACATTTACTCTGAAGCATACAGAGCCCCGCCAAGCACATGTTTGGCGGGGCTTTTTCCTACCGCACCTGACGCCGCGAAAGCCAGTTGTCCCAGCTGCTGGGGCTACCGGCATAGACGTTGATGTCGATGTCGCCGGCGGCTCCGGGGACGCGGCCGGTGCTGGTGTATTGCCAGAAGGTCCAGCGCTCGTCGGGGTATTTCTCGGACGGGTGGGCGGCGGTGGAGCGGAGCCAGAATTCAACACCGCGCAGACGCCCCATGTCATTCTGTGCATAGAACTCCGGCGTGGTGTAGACGACGGGCTGCTGCCCGTAATGCGCGCGCAGGATGCTTAGAAAGGTCTGCGCGTTGCGGCGGACGGTATCGGCGGGCGGGCGCAGGGTGCAGGTGGGGGAAAAGGGGTTCCACTCCAGATCCAGCACGGGGGGCAGCATGCCCGGCGCTTTGGGCACGTTTTCGATGAACCAGCGGGCCTGTTTCTCGGGCGTCGTGCAGAAATAATAGAAGTGATAGGCCCCGCGGGCGACACCGGCGCGGCCAGCACCGTCCCAGTGGTTCTGGAACATCGGGTCCAGCAGATCGCCGCCTTCGGTGGCTTTGATGAAGGCGAAGTTCACGCCGGAGACGCGGGCCTCGCCCCAGTTCAGGGGCTGCTGGAAGCGCGCCACATCAATGCCGTGCACCGCATAGCGGTCGGGGCTTTGGCCGGGCCAGTCGAACGGCTTGCGGTCGCCGAAATTGGCCGCCGTCACATCCCCCACAGGGACAGAGAGTTGCGGCGCACCACAGGCCGAAAGGACAAGGGCAGAGAGGAGGGCAAGGACGCGCAGTCGGGGCATAGGGTCACGGCTTTCGTGCGATAAAGGCCAGATTATTGGCGGGCATGTCGATCCTGTCGATCGGGCTCAGTGCAGCATCGCTGAGCCAACGCGTGATGTCGACCGTATCCTTGTACCCGATCGCAGGATCGGCGGTGCGCAGCTCGGCGTCGAATTTCGCATCTCCGTCGGAGGTGAGCACACCCTCGCGGCGGAACGGACCATAGAGGATCAACGTGCCACCGGGGGCGAGCGCAAGCGCGGCTTCGGTGATGAGCATCTGTGTGGCCTCTGTCGGGATCAGATGTAGCAGGTTGGCGAGGAAGATCAGGTCTTGCGGTGGCAATGGCTTGTGCCAACCCGCCGCTGTTGCATCCAGCGGGGCGGCGGGGGCGACGTTGGTCAGCCCGGCCTCGGCGATATAGGCGTCGATGCTGGCGCGGCGGTCGGGGGCGGGCTCGGTCGGCTGCCAGTGCAAATCGGGTAGGGCGCGGGCGAAGGCGGCAATATGTTGCCCCGTCCCGCTGGCAATCTCGAGCGCGCGACCTTTTTGCGGCCCGTGGTCACGCAGCAGGTCACACAGGGCGTCTTTGTTCCGGTCGGCGGCGGGGGCGTGCAGCATGGCACCGCGGGTGGGCAGAGCGACGCTGGCGCTTGGGGGAAGCTTGGCTGTCATGCGCGCAGCCTATCGGGGCGCAGTGCCTCGACCACCGGATCGGGCAGCGAGGGGGCGTTGCCGAGGGTCAGATCAGCCACCAGTTGCGAGGCGGCGGCGCTGGTCTGGAAACCGTAGCCGCCTTGTCCCGCGCTCCAGATGAAGTCGGGCTGGGCGGGATCGGGGCCCAGCACCAACGTGCGGTCCACGGCAAAGCTGCGCAGCCCCGCCCATGTCGCGATGGGTTTCGTCAGCGGCACGGCGACCATGTTCTGATACCGCTCCAGCCCTTCGGCCAGTACCATGTCGTCGGCCCATGCGTCCTGCGGTTCGGTTGCGTCCTCATCGGCGGGCGAGATCAGCAGCGCACCTGCGTCGGGCTTGGCGTACCATGTTTCGCCCACGCCAAAGAACATCGGCCAGCGCGACAGGTCATGCCCGCCCGGTGCCGCGATCCGCGCCATGGACCGGCGGTAGGGGGTGATGCCGATGGGGGGCACACCGGCCAGAATGGCAATCTGGTCGGCCCAAGCCCCGGCGGCGTTGACCAGTTTTGCGGCGTGATAGATATGCGGGCCTGCGGTGACCTTCCACGTATTGCCCGTGCGGGTGATGGATGTGACGGGATGCCCGGTTTCAATCCGTCCGCCATTGCCGCGTAGCTCTTTGGCGAAATCCTGCAGCAGACGGTCGGTATCAATATCATGGGCGTCAGCGTGGTAGCCGGCAAAGGCGATGCGCTCGGCGGCCAGGATCGGCACAAGGCGCAGCGCATCATCGGGGGAGATCTGTTCGACCCCCATATGGGCGAGATCGCTGTGAAACGCCTCTTCCTCGTGGCGGTCGGCGATGATCATCAGGCCGCGCGGGGACAGGTAGCCGCCGTCGCGCAGGTAGCCGACGGTGGCCTTGTTCAGCGCCTGCACAGAGGGCGCACCGTAATTCTCTTCGATCAGCGCGGCCGACCGGCCAGAGGCGTGATAGCCAAGCGCTTTTTCCCCTTCGATCACCGTGACTTTTGCATCACCAGACAGGCGCGCCGCGGCCGAGATGCCCGCGATGCCGCCGCCGATGACAAGGATATCGGATGTGCTTTCTGTCATAGGTACCCCCTGTCCCTTGCACTGGTTTCGCGCAGGCCTGTCCCGCCGGCCCCACGTTCCGTGCTTATGGGTGACATGGGCCGGTGGGACGTGCAACCGCGCGGTTAGGCATCGGTTTTGCCGCGCGCGGTGGCGCGACCATAGGCGGGGCGCGCGTGGATCATCTCGACAAAGCCAGCGAGTGCGGGATAATCCTTGGCGCGGCCCTGCTGCATCGCGATCTCTGCCGGAAAGCTGAGCATGATATCCGCCGCCGACAATGTATCCTGCACAAAATGCCCCGAGGCCCGCACGCGGCTGTTCATGTAGCTGTAGTGGTTGTCCAGTTCAGACGCGATGCGCGGATGCAGCGGCGCACCGGCGTCGCCCAAACGGCTGACATAGAGGTTCAGCAGGATCGGCGTCATCGCGGACCCTTCGGCGAAATGCATCAGTTCAAGGTGCTGCAAATAGGCGGCGCTGTCACGATCGGGGATCATCTGCGGCGCGAAACGGCTGCAAAGCACCTCGGTGATGGCCGCGCTCTCGGCGATCAGCGTGCCGTCGATCTCGACCATGGGGGATTTGCCCAAGGGGTGCACGAGCTTTAGCTCGGGCGGGGCGAGGTTGGTCTTGGCATCGCGGGTATAGGGAATGACATCATAAGGCGCGCCGATTTCTTCGAGCAGCCACAAAATGCGATGAGAGCGGGACCGGTTAAGGTGGTGGATTTTGATCATGACGCTGATGATAGCGTGTTGCAGCCGGATGGGTAGTGGGCATGCATCCCCCGCGCCGTATTTGACAAGCGGCGCGGGGGCTTCAGGTCAGGTCAGACGGTGGCGCAGCGCGGGTAGGCGCGACAGGATCAACACATCGACCGCCAGCACGCTCAGCAGCACGGCCCCGGCCATGGGAAAGGCCATCGACACGAACAGCCCGACCAGCACGGCCCCCTGCCACAACGGCAGCTCTGACGGCATGGGCGGGGCGGAGAGGCGGCCAGCGGCGGTAGGGCGACGCTTCCACCAAAGCACCAGCGCACTGACGCAGAGGAACAGCACCGACAGGCAGACCAGCGTATTGGCCAGCACGCTCAGCAGCCCCAAGGTGCCCATGTGCAGCGCAATTCCCACTGCCATGGCTTTGCCCGCAAGCGAATAATCGGCATAGCGCACATCGGCGAGGATATTGCCGCTGTGCTGGTCGATATGCACGGTGCGGTCCGACATCGGGTCGGTGCTGTCGGTGTTCATGGAATCGCGGCTCAGCGTCCAGACGCCGGTATCGTTCTGCGGCAGGTTCATCTGATAGCGCGCGTCAAAGCCGATCTCGCGCGCCAATGCATCGATGCTGTCAATCGTGACGGCCCCTGCAACCCCCGCAGCCCCAGCCGCGCTGCCAGAGGCAGGCATCGGCGTCTGTTCCAGCGCCCAAGGCACCTCGCGGCGGTGGTGGTTCATGCTGGCGTGGATGTCGTCCGATAGGGGCACGGCATCCCATTTCTCGGCGGGGAACTGGCTCCAGGCTTGCACCATCTTGCCGCCCCAGATGCCCGCCCAGGACAGGCCCGAGATCAGGAACAGCACCAGAAAGGCCGATACCCAGATGCCCACAACACCATGCAGCGATTTCCACATCGCACGGCCCTTGGTGAAACGTGGCACCAGCGTTCCGCGCCAGCCTGCACCACGCGGCCACCACATATAAAGCCCCGTGGCAATCAGCACCAAGGCGATCGAGGCCGCGGCTTCTATCATGCGATCACCGGTCACCCCCAGCATCAGATCACTGTGGATGCCATCCGCGAAATCGTACCAGCCGGACCGACGCGGAAAGCTCTCGATCACCTTGGCCGTATAGGGATCAACCGCAACCATCACCGCATCCCCATCGTGGTCCACGCGGAACAGGGCCGCCAGATCAGGCGCGCGGGGGGCCACATATTGCACCAGCGTGCCGCCGGGCACGGCCTCGACCGCGGCTTGCGACTGTGCCGAGACCGACAGAACGGTTTCCTGCACGGTCACCGGGGTAAATTCACCGTCGCGCCCGTCAATCCAGGCGATCCACAGCATCGCCATGCCGGTTATGGCGAGAACCGACAGAAAGGGCAGCACGAACAGCCCCGCATAGAAATGCCAGCGCCATGCAGCAAAGTAGAGTTTGTTCACGCCGCCGTCGGGCTGCGTGGTTTGGGTGGGGGGCGTCATATGAGGGCTCCAAGCCTAAGGGCCTGCATCATCGGCAGGCGGAAAGAATGAACAGTTGGGATAGATGTTCAGACTTGGGGCGGGGCGCGGGTCAGCCGGCTGGGGTCAGGCTTGCGCGTGTGCAGCAGCCGTTTCGCCACAAAGCGCAGGGTCTGCGTTTTCTCAAGCACGGGAACGGGCAGGCCGGTGACCGCTTCGGGCAGCGCCATGGCACCGATCAGACGACAGGTCTTACAATCGGCCATAGTGCCTGAGTGCGGGCTATCACCAGTGCCACAGAGGTCCGCCAGCGCGCCGCCATTGGCAACATAGGCTTGCAGCTCGGGCGACAGGTCTACGGGCGCGAAACGATGCGCAAACCCCGATGTCGCAAGCGACAGCAGCACCAGAACGGTGGCAAGCAGCTGGCAGGGGAAGGCGGGCAGAAAGCGCATGTACCTTCTGTAGGCAGCTTGGTCGCCCCGCACCAGATGCGTTTTGTCGCAAGACGGGGCACCGCGGTGATTTCGCAACAAAAAAGGCCCCGCGGATGCGAGGCCTTTGATCGTGTCAGGTCAGTGTCCGGCTTAGTTCGGAATGTCGCCCTTGATGCCTTCGACATAGAAGTTCATGCCCGCCAGCGTGCCGTCATCGGCTGTTTCGCCTTCCGCCAGGAAATCGGAACCGTCCTGCTTTTTCAGCGGGCCGGTGAACGGGTGGTAGGACCCATCCGCGATCGATGCTTTCAGCGCCAGCGCTTCTTCTTTCACGTCAGCAGGCACGGCGTCCGTAATCTCGCCGATACCAACCATGCCGGCACCGATGCCGTCCCATGTGTCTTTGCTTTCCCATGTGCCATCCATGACCGCTTTGGTGCGGGTGATGTAATAGGGGGCCCAATCGTCAATGATCGACGAGACGCGCGGCTTGGGCGCGTATTGCGCCATGTCGGACGCCTGACCAAAGGTGATCACGTCGCCCGCTTCTTGCGCCGCCGCCTGAGGTGCTGTGGAATCGGTGTGCTGCAGGACAACATCCGCACCCTGTTCGATCAGAACCTTGGCGGCGTCTGCTTCTTTGGCGGGGTCAAACCATGTGTAGGCCCAGACGATCTTGAACTCGACATCGGGGTTCACCTTCTTGGCGTGAATATAGGCCGAGTTGATGCCCCGGATCACTTCGGGGATCGGGAAGGACCCGATATAGCCGATGATGTTCGATTTGGTCATCTTGCCCGCGATGTGACCCTGAATGGCGCGACCTTCGTAGAAACGCGCGGAATAGGTCGACACGTTGTCGGCACGCTTGTAGCCGGTGGCGTGTTCGAATTTCACATCCGGGAATTTGCCCGCGACGTTGATGGTCGGGTCCATATAGCCAAATGACGTGGTAAAGATCAGGTCCGCACCGTCCAGCGCCATCTGCGTCATCACACGCTCGGAATCGGGGCCCTCGGCCACGTTTTCAACAAAGACGGTTTCGACAGCGTCGCCGAATTCTTTCTCGACCGCGAGACGGCCCTGGTTATGTTCATAAGTCCAGCCGCCATCGCCGACGGGGCCAACAAAGACAAAACCGACTTTGGTCTTGTCTTGGGCATATGCGCCGCCCGCCAGCCCAAGCGCCAGTGCCGCGCTGGCCATAAGTGTGGTGAATTTCATATCGTAGTCCCCTGAGTAACGCGCCTTTTATCCGGCGCTTGAAGATAGGCCCCTAGTGAGAGGCGTGGAAAGTGCGGCCCAGCGATGCCGGAGCAGCGCTTTTATCCGCGGAAAGGATCACCAGCACAAGGATGGTGATGATGTAGGGCGACATTGCCAGATACTCGACCGGAATGGCAACGCCCGCGCCTTGCAGATTCAGCTGAAGCTGCGTGATACCGCCAAAAAGATAGGCACCCAGCAACAGCCGCCAGGGCTTCCAGCTGGCAAAAACCACCAGCGCAAGGGCGATCCAGCCCACACCGGCGGTCATGCCTTCCGTCCATTGGGGCACACGGATCAGGCTTATGTAGGCCCCGCCCAGACCGGCACAGGCCCCGCCGAACATGATCGCCAGCGTGCGGATGCGCACCACTTTGTAGCCAAGGGCGTGGGCCGCCTCGTGGCTTTCGCCGACAGCGCGCAGGATCAGCCCCATGCGGGTGAATTTCAGCACTGCCCAAACGGCGACGACCAGCGCAAAGCCCAAGTACAAAATGATATCATGGGAAAAGAAGATCGGCCCGATGACGGGGATGTCATGCAGCGGGCCAAAGTTCACATCCGGCAGGCGCGGTGGTTTGATCCCGACATAGCTTTGCCCCAGCAACGCCGAAAACCCCAGCCCGAACAGCGTCAGCGCCAAGCCCGATGCGACCTGATTGGCCAATGTGATCTGGGTCAGGAAGGCGAACAGCAGGCTCAGCAACGCGCCCCCCACGGCCGCGGCGGCAAAGCCCAACAGGGGCGATCCGGTCTCAACGGCGGTCGCAAAACCGCAGATCGCGCCGATGATCATCATCCCTTCGACCCCAAGGTTCAGCACGCCGGATTTCTCGACCACCAACTCGCCCAAAGCGGCAAAGATCAGCGGCGTCGCCGCCACCAGAAAGCCCGCGACAAAGAGCACCGGATTGATTGCAGACAGATCCATTACGCGACCTCCGTCCGGCCAAGGCGCAGCCGGTAATGGGTGAAAAGATCAAAGGCGAGCAGGAAGAACAGCAACATCCCCTGAAACACCTGAATGGCAGCGGCAGGCAATCCCAACTGGCTTTGCGCGATGTCACCCCCGATATAGGTCAGCGCCATCAGACCACCGGCCAGCAGGATACCCACCGGATGCAACCGCCCCAGAAAGGCGACGATGATTGCGGTGAACCCGTAACCCACGTTGAAATCGATGGTGATCTGCCCCGCTGGGCCCGCGACCTCAAACATCCCTGCCAGACCAGCCAGTAAACCCGACATGCCCATGCAAAACAACACAAGCCGCGTCGGGTTCACGCCGGAAAACCGCGCCGCCCGCGGTGCCTCGCCGGTCACGCGGATGGCAAAGCCGAACCGGTGCCGCGCCAATAAGACATAGGCAAAGATCACCGCGATCAGGGCGGCAACCACCCCCCAGTGCATTCCCGATCCCGCGATCAACTCGCCATTATGGGCCGAGGCATATTGCTGCAGGTTGCGGCTGCCCGGAAAGCCGAAGCCTTCGGGGTTTTTCAGCAACCCAAGGCTGACAGAGGCGAGGAACTGTTCCGCCACATAGACCAGCATCAATGACACGAGAATCTCGTTCGTCCCGAATTTGACCTTGAGCACGGCGGGGATCATGGCCCAGACCCATCCGCCAAGCGCGCCTGCAAGCACCATCACCGGAAAGATAAAAACACTTTCTGCGGGGTAGAAGGCCAGACCTGCACCGGCACCGCAAATGGCCCCCATGATGTACTGGCCCTCGGCCCCGATGTTCCAGATCCCCGCCTTGAACCCCAGCGACAGGCCAATGGCGATCAAGACCAGGGGTGCGCCTTTCACCAGCAGTTGCGGGCGATAGTAAAAGGCGAAATCGCCGAACAGCGGCTCCCAGAAAATCGTCATGATCGACGCGACAGGGTCTTTGCCAAGCACCGCGAACAGCGCGCCGCCAAAAACCATCGTGGCAATCACCGCCAGAACCGGCGTTGCATAGGAAAACGCCCGGCTGGCCTGCGGCCGTTTCTCAAGCCGCATCATGC
>NZ_DGMH01000037.1:39262-45436 GCF_002388305.1 Sulfitobacter sp. UBA4523 | reverse complement strand
AAACTCCACGGGGGTGTGGGGGTGTGAAACCCCCGCAAGCAACGCGTCAAACATGCGCCACCTCCATCCCGTGGGCCCCGCCCATCATCAATCCGATCTCGTCCACCGTCAGCCCTGCCGCGGCGCGCGGCTCCGACAGGCGGCCCTCGTTCAGCGCGGCGAAGCGGTCCGAGATTTCCATCAGCTCGTCCAGATCCTGACTGATCACGATCACCGCTGTGCCATTCTCGGCCAGATCCAGCAGCGCCTGCCGGATCGCCGCCGCGGCAGAGGCATCAACCCCCCATGTGGGCTGGTTGACCACCAGCACCTGCGGATCTTGCAACACCTCTCGGCCGATGACGAATTTTTGCAGGTTCCCGCCAGACAGCGAACGCGCGGCATTGCCGGGGCCGGGGGTGCGCACGTCGAAATCCGCGATGATACGTTCGGCAAACCGTTTGGCGGCGGGCCAGTTCAACATGCCGCGCCGCTCCAGCTTTTCGCGCACGGCACCGGTCAGCATCGCATTCTCGGTCAGGGACATATCAGGGGCGGCGGCATGGCCAAGCCGTTCCTCGGGCGCGGTCAGGATACCCAGACGGCGGCGCGCGGTGGGGCCAAGCTGGCCCACGTCCTGACCCTCGAACCCGATCATGCCAGCGGCGGTCGGCAACTCGCCCGACAGGGCCGACAGCAATTCATCCTGCCCGTTGCCCGCCACGCCACCGATGCCCAGAATCTCGCCCGCGCGGACTTGCACGGTGATGTCACGCAGCGGCATGCCAAAGGAACTGGGTGAGGGCGCGGACAGCCCCCTCAGGTCCAGCTTGACCGCGCCGGGGGTCTTGCCTGCGCGGGTCGGTGTCTTGAGCGTGCTGCCCACCATCATTTCTGCCATATCCCGTGCCGTCGTCTCTGACGGGGTGCAATGGCCTACGACCTTACCCAAACGCAGGATCGTGGCGCTGTCACACAGGCTGCGGATCTCTTCGAGCTTGTGCGAGATATAGAGGATCGCGGTGCCCTCGGCGCTGAGCTTGCGCAGGGTTTTGAACAGGATTTCAACTTCTTGCGGGGTCAGAACGCTGGTGGGTTCATCCATGATCAACAGTTTGGGGTCTTGCAGCAGGCAGCGGATGATCTCGACCCGCTGGCGTTCACCGGCCGAAAGGTCGCCGACGATGCGGTCGGGGGCCAGCGGCAGGCCGTAGGCCTCGGACACGTCGCGGATCTGCTTGCTGAGGGTGCGCAGCTTGGGCGCGTTCTCCATCCCGAGGGCGATGTTTTCGGCCACGCTGAGCGCGTCGAACAGCGAGAAATGCTGGAACACCATGCCCACACCGGCGGCGCGTGCGGCGCGGGGCTCGTGCGGGGCGAAACTGGCTCCGTGCATCTGCATCGTGCCGCTGTCGGGTTTGACCAGCCCATAGATCATCTTGACCAGCGTCGACTTGCCCGCGCCGTTTTCCCCCAGCAGCGCGTGGACCTCGCCCGGCGCGATCCGCAATGACACGTTATCATTGGCGACAACACCGGGGTAGGCTTTGGTCAGCCCGGAAAGCGCCAGAAGGGGCGTGTCGGTCATGCGCAGCGTTCCTTTTGTGTCAAACGAACCTGTTTATTCGTGCGGGCGGGTTCAAATTGCAAGAGTTGCGTGGCCACCCCAAGCGCAATCGCTTGAGGATGCTTGCCAAATTGCCGCGCGCCGATGGGGCAGGTGATGCGGGCGATCTGTTCGGGGGCATGGCCAAGGGCCGCCAGACGGCTGCGAAACCGCGCCCATTTCGTGTCTGACCCGATCAACCCGCCAAAGGCGAAATCGCGTTGCAGCAAGCGGTGGCAGAGCTCCAGATCGTCGTCATGGGCCGGTGTCATGATAAAATGTGCAGCGTCATCTTCAGCGCTGTGCAGCGCGGCACCCCAAGGGCCATCGGCACCGCTGACGCCCTCTGGCAGATCGTCCAGATACCCGGGGCGCGGGTCGGCGAGTGTGACGCGAAACTGCGGCAGCGGGGCCAGAATACGCGCCAGCGCGCTGCCGACATGGCCCGCGCCGTGAATGACCACTTGCCGCGAGGGCTGCCACATCGGCTCTGCCAACCAGCCGCCGTGCAGGGTAATGGCGAGCGGTGTCGCGCTGCCACTGGCACGGTCGATCTTGGCGCGAAAGCTGTCGGCAAGGGGCGGGGCCACCGGATCAACAGCGCGCAGGTAGATGTCGGGGTAGGTGTCGGGCAGGGCTTCGACTGTGGCGGCGTCGAAACGCTCTGTCACGACTGTCACCGCCCCGCCGCAGCATTGGTTCATCGCGGGGCCAAGGGCGGCGCGGGTCAGCTTGCAGCGCGGGCCACCCGCGAGCATGGCGGCGGCATCGCGCATCGATTGCAGCTCAAGCTGGCCGCCGCCGATTGTGCCGGACGCACCGCCCGCCCAAACCAGCATCGACGTCCCCGCCGGACGCGGGGCAGAGCCTTTGACCTGCACCAGAACGATGCGCGCCACCGTGCCATGCGCGGCAACGGCCTGCGCCAGGGCTGCGCGGTCAAAGGGCATTGCGGGCCTTCCCGATGGCGGTCAGCACTGCTTCGGCCGTGGCGGGTGTTTGCAGGTCGCCAAACCCGTCGCCACAGGCGCTCACCGCATCCGACAGCGCCATGAAGGCCGAGATGCCCAGCATCAGCGGCGGCTCCCCCACCGCTTTTGACCGGTAGATCGTCTGCGCGGGGTTGGGTTCGTCCCAAAGCGCCACGTTGAACACATCGGGCCGGTCCGAGATGGCGGGGATCTTGTAGGTCGACGGCGCATGGGTTTTCAGCGTGCCTTTGGCATCCCAGACGAGTTCCTCGGTCGTGAGCCAGCCCGCGCCCTGCACATAGCCGCCTTCGATCTGGCCGATGTCCAGCGCGGGGTTCAGCGATGCGCCCGCATCGTGCAAGATGTCCGCGCGCAAAATGCGGTTTTCGCCCGTCAGCGTGTCGATCACCACTTCGGTGACGGCTGCGCCATAGGCAAAGTAGAAGAACGGGCGGCCGCGGCCCTTGATGCGGTCCCATTCGATTTCGGGTGTCTTGTAGTAGCCGGTGGAGGACAGCGACACGCGGTTTTCATAGGCAGAGGCGGCAGCTTGGGCAAAGCTGATCACCTCTTCCCCGATATGAACCTGGCCTTGGGCAAAGCGTATCTGGTCTGCGGTGGTCTGATAACGCTCGGCCAGATGGTCGGCGATGCGGTCGCGGATCGTGTCGCAGGCCGCTTGGACCGCCATGCCGTTCAGGTCCGTCCCCGAAGACGCCGCCGTGGCCGAGGTATTGGGCACCTTGCCGGTATCCGTCGCGGTGATCTTGACGACGGAGAGGTCAACGCCAAAGCGGCTGGCGGCGACCTGCGCGACCTTTTGGAACAGGCCTTGTCCCATTTCCGTGCCGCCGTGGTTCAGGTGGATCGACCCGTCCTGATAGACATGCACCAACGCCCCCGCCTGATTAAGGTGGGTGAGGGTGAAAGAGATGCCGAACTTGACCGGCGTCAGCGCGATGCCGCGTTTCAGAACCGGCTGCGTCGCGTTCCAGTCGGCAATGGCGGCGCGGCGTGCGGCGTAGTCCGATGTCTGGGCCAGCCGGTCGGTCAGCGCGTTGATGATACAGTCCTGCACCGGTTGGTGGTAGGGTGTGGTTTGCAGTCCCGTGGGCTGGGGTGGCGTGCTCTCTTGTGGTGCGGGCGATGCCCCGCGAGAGGCAAGATCAGCCTCGGTATCATGGGGCAGGGCGCGGTGGTCATGGGCCTGTCCGGTTGCGTCAGGCTGCATCACATCGGCGTAGAAATTGGCCCGCCGCACCGCCAGCGGATCAAACCCGAGTGACTGCGCGATATGGTCCATGACCCGTTCGATCCCCACGATCCCCTGTGGCCCGCCAAACCCGCGAAACGCCGTGGCGCTTTGCGTGTTGGTGCGCAAGCGGTGCGAGGTGATGCGGATGTTATCAAGGTGATAGGCATTATCCGCATGCAGCATCGCACGGTCGGCCACGGGCAGGGACAGGTCCATCGCCCAGCCACAGCGGGTGTAATGGGTGAAATCCAGCGCCGAGATGCGGCCAG
Organism: Sulfitobacter sp. UBA4523; assembly: GCF_002388305.1. NCBI lineage: Bacteria > Pseudomonadati > Pseudomonadota > Alphaproteobacteria > Rhodobacterales > Roseobacteraceae > Sulfitobacter > Sulfitobacter sp. UBA4523. The sequence goes on along the minus strand of NZ_DGMH01000037.1, from coordinate 41,356 downwards.
TGGCGTCAAACCCTACGGTATAGTCGATGCGGAAATCATGGCGTTTGCCTGTGACGATCATATCGTCATCGCGGTCATATCGCATTTTGCAGGGGCGTCCCGTGCGCGCGGCGGCGACGGCACAGGCCACGGCGAGCGCATTGCCCTGACTTTCCTTGCCACCAAAACCACCGCCCATGCGCCGTGTCTCTACCCGCACGGCGTGCATCGGCGTGCCAAGCGCCTCTGCCACCTTATGCTGGATCTCGGTCGGGTGCTGGGTCGAGGAATGGACGACCATGTCGCCATTGTCTTGCGGCAGGGCGAGGGCGGCCTGACCTTCGAGGTAGAAATGCTCTTGCCCGCCGATATTGATCGTCCCGCTCAGAGTTTGGGGGGCGGTGGTCAGCGCGGCGGCAGCGCCCCCCTTTTGGTAAATGCGGGGGCCATCCTCGAACCGTGCATCGGCGGCGAGTGCCTCTTCTATGGTCAGGATCGGCGCGGTCGGGGTGATGTCCACCGCCCCAAGCCGCGCGGCGTGGCGAGCGGCAAGGTGGGTTGTCGCGATGACCATGAACACGGGCTGGCCCGCATAATGTACCGCGTCGGTGGCCAGCAGGGGTTCGTCATGGTTTGACGGCGATACGTCATTGTCAAACGGCAGATCTGCCGCCGTCAGCACCGCCACCACACCGGGGGCAGCAGCGACATCGCGCAGGTCCATGCCGTTGAGCGTGCCCGCGGCCACCGTGCTCAGTCCAAAGGCGATATGCAGCGTTGTGGCCGGTGTCGGGATGTCGTCAACGTAACGCGCAGCCCCCGTGACATGGAGCTTGGCTGCATCATGGGGGAGGGGTTTGGCAACGCTCATGCTGTCACCTCGTGCAGGTTCGTGGGCAGGCCGTTCACGTCATGCAGATAGCGCAGCAGCAGGTTCTGGGCGGTCAGCAGGCGATACTGCGCCGAGGCGCGCATGTCAGTCATCGGCTGATAATCCAGCGCCAAGGCATCCATCGCGCGGCGGATCGTCGCCTCGTCAAAAGGTTGGTTGATCAACAGGGCTTCGGTCTGGCTTGCCCGTTTCGGTGTGCCTGCCATGCCGCCAAAGGCGATGCGTGCGTCTGTGATTACATCGCCCGCGCGGGTGATGTTGATACAGCCGCACAGCGCCGAGATGTCTTGATCGAAACGTTTGCTGATCTTGTAGCAGCGCAGGCTGTCATTCTTGCCGGTGGGGAGCTTCGGGACGGTGATCGCCTCGACAAATTCTCCGGGGGCGCGGTCCTGTTTGCCGTAGTCGATAAAGAAGTCTTCAAGCGGCAGGCTCCGGCGGGTGTCGCCGTGACGCAGGTGCAATGTTGCCCCCATCGCGATGAGCGCCGGAGGGCCGTCCCCGATGGGCGAGCCATTGGCGATGTTACCCCCGATGGTGGCCGCATTGCGCACCTGCGCCGAGCCATATCGCCGCAGCATCGCGCCCAAGCTGGGGTAGAGCGGGGCAAAATGCGCGGTGAGCGTGGCAAGGGTGGTGGCTGCGCCGATGCGCCAGTGATCCCCGCCATCGGTGATGCCGCGCAGGTCGGGGATCTGGTTGAGAAACACGACCGGCCCCAGATCGCGGAATTGTTTGGTGACCCAGAGGCCGACATCCGTTGCCCCCGCAATCAGGGTCGCATCGGGGTGATCGGCGTACCAGTGGGCCAGTTCATCCGTGGTCGTGGGGCGCGAGGTCGCAGGGGGCTGTCCGCCCCCGTCCCGCTGCGCCGGCCCCCCCGAGGATTTAGGGCCATCTGGAAGTTTGAGGTTGCGCAGGTGGGCGGGCACGGGGGCGGCCTCGGCGGCTTTGGCGGCGCGGATGATTGGGGCGTAACCGGTGCAGCGGCACAGGTTGCCGGCGAGCTGCGTGTCGTGATCCGTGGCCCCGTTCAGATGGTCGGTGGCCATGGTGACGGCAAAGCCCGGCGTGCAAAAGCCGCATTGGCTGCCGTGATAGTCGACCATGGTCTGCTGCACGGGATGCAGGCTGCCATCAGGCGCGGCAAGCCCTTCGACGGTGGTGACGGATTTGCCGTTGATCTGGGGCAGGAACAGGATGCAGCCGTTCAGGGCGCGGTG
>NZ_DGMH01000037.1:337-39063 GCF_002388305.1 Sulfitobacter sp. UBA4523 | reverse complement strand
TCCAGCAGCGTCATGGTGGGGGAGACGCCGGTCAGTGACACGACTTCCCCGTTGAGGAGAAAAGTGATGTCCATAGGGTTCGTTCCGCCGCGGTACCTCAGCCCGTGATCTGCGCGGCGTTCGATGCGACGTAGAACGCGGCGCGGGCAAATGTTGAACGAGGCTAGGCGGGGGCAAGGGGGCTTGGCAAGAGATTTCGTGGCGTCCTGCGCTCAAGGGCGTGTCGTGTTGCTGGAAAAACGGGCGCGGGGTGCCGGTGGGACTGGTGACTGCGGGTGGGCTTGGGTAAGTTGGTCCCATGGCACAAGCACCCCGATTCATTCACCTGCGCACGCACTCCGAATATTCGTTGTTGGAAGGGGCGTTGCGGCTGAAAAAGCTGCCTGATCTGTGCAAGGGGGCCGATATGCCGGCGCTGGCCCTGACGGATACCAACAACATGTTCGCCGCGTTGGAATTCTCGGTCGCCATGGCGGGGGCCGGTGTGCAGCCGATCATCGGCTGTCAGGTGGATCTGGCCTATGTGAAGGTGCAACCGGGGGAAAAGCCGCGCGATCCGGCCCCTGTGGTTTTGCTGGCCCAATCGGAGGCCGGGTATGAAAACCTGATGAAGCTGAACTCCTGCCTTTATATCGACAAGGGCGGTGCGCTGCCGCAGGTCACCCTAGAGGAGCTGGAGGCGCTGAACGGTGGGTTGATCTGTCTGACGGGCGGGGCGGGCGGCCCCGTGGGGCAGCTGTTGCAGGGCGGTCAACGCCCCGCGGCAGAGGCATTGATGGCGCGGCTGCACGGGGCTTTTGCCGACCGGCTTTACGTCGAGTTGCAGCGCCACCCCGGCGAGGATGGCCAGCCCGTGGCCGAACAGCTGACCGAACGGGGCTTTGTCGAGATGGCCTATGACATGGGCATCCCTTTGGTCGCGACGAATGACGTCTATTTCCCCAAGGCCGATATGTACGAGGCCCATGATGCGCTGATCTGTATCGCGGATGGGGCCTATGTCGATCAGCAGCACGAACGTCGCCGGCTGACCGCGCAGCATTACTTCAAATCGCAGGCCGAGATGGTGACGCTGTTTGCTGATCTGCCCGAAGCCATCGAGAACACGGTCGAGATCGCCAAGCGCTGTGCTTTTATGGCGTATCGCCGTGATCCGATCCTGCCGAAGTTCGCGGATGACGAGATCGAAGAGCTCAAGCGGCAGGCGCATGAGGGGCTGAAAAACCGGCTGAAGGTGATCCCCCATGCCACCACCGTCGAAGAATATGAAAAGCGGCTGGATTTCGAGCTGGGCATCATCGAGGGCATGGGGTTCCCCGGCTATTTTCTGATCGTTGCCGATTTTATCAAATGGGCGAAAGACAATAATATTCCCGTCGGGCCGGGGCGGGGCTCGGGGGCGGGTAGTCTGGTGGCCTATGCGCTGACGATTACCGATCTGGACCCGCTGCGCTATCAACTGCTGTTTGAACGGTTCCTGAACCCCGAACGGGTCTCGATGCCCGACTTTGACATCGACTTTTGCATGGATCGCCGGGAAGAGGTGATCCAGTATGTGCAGCGCAAATACGGGCGCGACAAGGTGGGGCAGATCATCACCTTCGGGGCGCTTTTGTCCAAGGCGGCGGTGCGTGACATCGGACGGGTGTTGCAGATGCCTTACGGGCAGGTGGATCGCCTGTCCAAGATGATCCCCGTCGAGGGCGTGAAACCTGTCAGCATCGAAAAGGCGCTGGCAGATGAACCACGCCTGCGCGAGGAGGCCAAGAACGAGGAAGTCGTCGCGCGGCTGTTGAACTATGGCCAGCAGGTCGAGGGGCTGTTGCGCAACGCATCGACCCACGCGGCGGGGGTTGTGATCGGGGACCGGCCGCTGGACGCGCTGGTGCCGCTTTATCAAGACCCGCGCTCCGATATGCCCGCGACGCAGTTCAACATGAAATGGGTCGAACAGGCCGGTCTGGTCAAGTTCGACTTTCTGGGCCTCAAGACCCTGACCGTCATCCAGAACGCGGTAGACCAGATCAAATCCTCGGGCCGTCACCTGCATGTGGCCGCCGACGGGACAGAACTGTTCGAGCCGCCCGAGGGGCTGATCGACGATATCGCCACCATCCCGCTGGACGACGAGGCCTCTTACAAGCTTTATGCCAGCGCCAAGACGGTGGCGGTGTTCCAGGTGGAATCCAGCGGCATGATGGATGCCCTCAAGCGGATGAAGCCGACCTGTATCGAAGACATCGTCGCCTTGGTCGCGCTGTACCGGCCTGGCCCGATGGAGAATATTCCGGTCTATTGCGAGGTCAAGAACGGCCAGCGTGAACGGGAATCCGTGCATCCCTCGATTGACCACATCCTCGAGGAAACGCAGGGCATCATCGTCTACCAAGAACAGGTTATGCAGATCGCGCAGGTCATGGCGGGCTATAGCCTTGGCGGCGCTGACCTGCTGCGCCGTGCGATGGGTAAAAAGATCGCCGAGGAAATGGCCAAGGAACGCCCCAAGTTCGAAAAAGGCGCGATGGCCAACGGGGTCGACAAGAAAAAGGCGTCTGAGGTTTTCGACCTTCTGGAAAAATTCGCCAACTATGGTTTCAACAAATCCCACGCCGCCGCCTATGCGGTGGTCAGCTATCAGACCGCATGGCTCAAGGCGAACCATCCGGTCGAATTCATGGCCGGCGTGATGAACTGTGATATCCATCTGACCGACAAGCTGGCGGTCTATTTCGAAGAGGTCCGCAAACGGCTGGAACTGCCCTGGGTGCCGCCTTGTGTGAACCGCAGTGATGCGACGTTCAAGGTGGTCGAGGGCGCGTTGGTCTATGCTTTGGGCGCGCTGAAAAACGTCGGGGTGGAAGCAATGAAGCTGATCACCGAAGGCCGCAAGGTTGACGGTGTGGACAAGCCCTTTGCCACGCTTTTTGATCTGGCGCGGCGGGTTGATCTGAAACGGGTAGGGAAGCGCCCGCTCGAAATGCTGGCCCGCTCCGGTGCGTTCGACCAGCTGGACAACAACCGCCGCCGCGTCTGGCAATCGTTGGACGGGTTGGTCAGCTATTCCGCCGCAATCCACGAACAGAAAGCCTCTAATCAGGTGTCGCTGTTTGGCGAGGCGGGGGATGACTTGCCAGAGCCGCGCATCGTGCCTTGCGACGATTGGGAGGCCGCCGAGCGCCTGACCGAAGAGTTCAAGGCCGTGGGCTTCTATCTGTCGGGCCACCCGCTGGACGATTACATGGGGCCGATGAAACGCAAATCCGCTACGGGCGGTGTGCCATTCCTGACGCTGGACGAGCTGACCGAGAAAGTCTCGGTCAAAGGGGCGATGAACGCCCGTCTCGCAGGGATCGTCGCCGGACGGCAGGAACGTAAATCGGCGCGCGGCAACCGCTTTGCCTTTGCGCAACTGTCGGACCCGACGGGCGCTTACGAGGTGACGCTGTTCTCGGACACGCTGGAACTGGCGCGCGACCACCTTGAAACAGGATCTAAGGTCGTGGTCATGGTCGAGGCGACGATGGAAAGCGACCAGTTGAAACTGCTGGGCCGGTCGGTGGTGCCGATCGACACGGTGGTCGAGGATGCGGGCAATATGGGGCTGCGGATCTTTGTGGATGATGCGGGGGCTATTCAGGCGGTCGCCGATGTGCTGGCCGGTGCCCGATCCGCGGCGCGCAGCGCGGGCAAGGGGCCGGTGCAACTGTGCCTGATGGACCCGACCCTGCCCGGCGAGGTGGAGGTAGACCTCTGCGCCGAATACCCTGTCACCCCCAAGATCAAGGGTGCCATCCGGTCCCTGACCGGCGTGATGGAGGTAGAGGAAATCTGACGCGGCCCAATGGGGCGGCGGCAGCTTCCTGGATGGGGCATCCGATCAATAGTGCGGCGGGCGTTCGTTGCCGATGACAACCCCTTCGGAGCCCGCTGCCTCGCGTTCGCCCTCGCGCTGCATCAGCATATGAACCCGCCGTGTCAGGGTCGCTATCTCTGTCTCCTGACGGGCGACGACATCGGACAGGTCATCCACCGTACGGATCAGATGGGCCATTTGTTCTTCGAGCTTATCCATGAGGGCACCTTGCAGCTTGCGCGTTTGCCGTCCTCCTAACAGGTTGTATGGCGTTCGATAAGGGGGGATGCGTGCCGCGGCGGGGCCGCGTCGCTTGCCCTTGGCGGGGGGTTGGGCTAGACGCGAAGCGCGATATTCAGCCCACAGGATGTGATCCAATGGCCAAGCCAAAAAAGACCCCCCGCCCCAAGGCCGAAACGCCAAAGGGGTTTCGTGACTATTTCGGTGCAGAAGTAACACAGCGTGCCGAGATGCTGCATAAGATTGCGCAGGTCTATCATCGCTATGGCTTTGACGCGCTGGAAAGCTCCGGGGTCGAGACGGTGCAGGCTTTGGGCAAGTTCCTTCCCGATGTGGATCGCCCCAATGAGGGCGTCTTCGCGTGGCAAGAGGATGCAGAGGCGGACAAGCCCGGCGACTGGCTGGCCCTGCGCTATGACCTGACCGCACCGCTGGCACGCGTCTATGCACAACACCGCAACGATCTGCCCACGCCCTATCGGCGCTATGCGATGGGGCCGGTCTGGCGCAACGAAAAGCCGGGGCCAGGGCGTTTCCGCCAGTTCTATCAATGCGATGCCGATACGGTCGGCGCACCGTCGGTCGCGGCGGATGCAGAGATCTGCGCGATGCTGGCCGATTGTCTGGAAGAAGTCGGGATCGACCGCGGGGACTACATCGTGCGGGTAAACAACCGCAAGGTGCTCAACGGTGTGATGGAGGTCGCAGGCGTGCTCGACCCTGCCAACCCCGACAATTTCGCTCACGAGCGCGGCATCGTGCTGCGGGCGATTGACAAGCTCGACCGGCTGGGTCTGGACGGGGTACGCGCATTGCTGGGTGCGGGCCGCAAGGATGACAGCGGCGACTTTACCGATGGGGCAGGGCTGAGCGATGCTCAGGCCGATGTGGTCATGGGCTTCATGCAAGCCAAACGCGACAGCGGTGCGGAAACCGTCGCGCGGCTGCGTGAACTGGTCGCGGGTTCCGAGACAGGCGCGCAGGGCGTGGACGAGTTGGAAACCATCGCCGATCTGATGGCAGCCGGCGGCTACGGCGCTGACCGCGTAGAGATCGACCCCTCCGTCGTGCGGGGCCTTGGCTATTACACCGGTCCGGTGTTCGAGGCGGAACTGACCTTCGAGATCCAGGACGAAAAAGGCCGGCCACGCAACTTTGGCTCTGTCGCAGGGGGCGGGCGCTACGACGATCTGGTCAAGCGCTTCACCGGTCAGGAAGTCCCTGCAACGGGCGTCTCTATCGGCGTCGACCGGCTGCTTGCCGCACTGCAGGCCAAGGGCCGGATGTCGGCGCAGGCCGAAGGGCCCGTGGTGGTGACCGTCATGGATAAGGCGCGCATGTCCGACTATCAGGCGATGGTCGCTGAACTGCGTCAGGCAGGCATCCGGGCCGAGGTTTATCTCGGCAACCCCAAGAACTTTGGCAACCAGCTGAAATATGCAGACCGCCGCGCCAGCCCGGTGGCGGTGATCGCGGGCGGGGATGAATTCGACAAGGGTATGATCCAGATCAAGGACCTGATCCTTGGCGCCAAAATCGCTGAAAGCGCCACGCTGGAGGAATGGAAAGACCGCCCAAGCCAATATGAAGTGGCGCGGGGGGATCTTGTCTCTAAAGTGCGCGAGATACTGGAGCTGAACCGCTGATGGCTACACGATCCGATATCCTCGCCAAGGCCGCAAGCCTGCGCGCCTTGTTCGAGGCGCAGGGGGCTGCGGTGGTGGAACCGCCGATCCTGCAACCCGCCGAGACCCTGCTGGACCTTTATGGCGAAGACATCCGCGCGCGCGCCTATGTCACCTCGGATGCGATGCGGGGCGAACAAATGCTGCGCCCCGATTATACCTTGCCCGTGGTGCAGATGCATATGGCCCATGGGGCGGACCCGGCACGCTACACCTACGCGGGCGAAGTGTTCCGCCGTCAGGAACGTGATCCCAACCGCGCCAATGAATATATTCAGGCGGGCTACGAAGTCTTTGACCGTGGCGATCCCGCGGCAGCCGATGCCGAAGTCTTTGCCCTGATCCAGGGCGCGTTGGAGGGGCTTGCGGTCACTGCCGTGACGGGGGATATCGGTATCTTGATGGCTGCGGTTGCGGGGCTGGATACATCGGCGTCGCGCAAGGCGGCCTTGATGCGCCACATCTGGCGGCCCCGCCGGTTCCGTGCGTTACTCGACCGCTATGCTGGCAAAACGCCGATGCCCGCGACCCGCGCGGCGCTCTTGGCCAGTGACGGTGTTATCACCGCACCTCTGATCGGCCTGCGCAGTCTGGACGAGATTGAAACACGCATCGCCGCCCTGCGCGCCGACGCCACCGAGCCGGCCCTGTCGCGCACGCAGGTGTCCTTGCTGCTGGCGCTGCTGGATGTACGTGAAACCATGCCCAATGCGATCAGCCAGTTGCATGACCTTGCCGTCGATATGCCCGCGATCTCTGATGCGGTGGACCGTGTCGCGGCGCGGGAAAAGGCGCTTGCCGCCCGCGGTGTCGATACCGGTAGCCTGATGTTCGAAGCCAGTTTTGGCCGCGTGTCGATGGAATATTATGACGGGTTCGTCTTCGGCTTCCGCGCGGCGACACGGCCCGACCTGCCCACCATCGCCACAGGCGGACGCTATGACGCGCTGACACGGCGGCTGGGGCAGGGCGGCGAAATTCCCGCGGTGGGGGGCGTCATGCGCCCCGGGCTGATGCTGGAACTGGAGGCAGGCCAATGACGATCAAACTCGGTGTGCCCTCCAAAGGGCGTCTGATGGAGAAAACCTTTGAGTGGTTTGCCGCGCGCGGGATCACCTTGCAGCGCACGGGCTCCGAACGTGAATACGCGGGGGCCGTCGAAGGCATTGAGGGCGTGTCGTTGATCTTGCTCTCTGCGGGCGAAATCCCCCGCGAGCTGGCCGCTGGCCGTATCCATCTGGGCGTCACCGGCACCGATCTGGTGCAAGAGAAACTGGCGCTGTGGGATCAGCTTGTCGCCCCGGTAGAAGAGCTCGCCTTCGGGCATGCCGATCTGATCATTGCTGTGCCTCAGGCCTGGATCGATGTTGATACGCTCGATGATCTGGATGCCGCCGCCTCGGCCTTCCGCGACAAGCACGGGTTCCGCCTGCGCATCGCGACGAAATACCACCGGCTGGTGCGGGAATTCCTGCGCAGCACCGGTGTCGCGGATTATGCGCTGGTCGACAGCCAGGGGGCGACCGAAGGCACGATCAAGAATGAAACCGCAGAGGCCATCGCCGACATCACCTCGAGCGGGGAGACATTGCGCGCCAACCACCTCAAGATCCTGTCCGACGGGCTGATCCTGCGGTCACAGGCGACGCTTTGGCGCAGCCGGATGGCAGAGATGGATGATGCGGATCGCGCGACAATGACGGCCCTGCTGGCGCGGCTGTCCTGACGCGCATGCGCGCGGCATCCTGCGGATGCGCCTCCGGCGGGAGTTTAAGGGCAAAATGAAGAGGCACGCGCGGCCCTGCTTCATTTTGCCAAGTAAACTCAAATCCCGCGGGGGATGCGCGCGCAGGGGCTGCTGCTAGAGCACGCCGATCTCGGCCAGCGCGCGGTTCAACTCTATGGGCAGGGGCTCTTCGTGGTCGCGGCCTTCGGGCAGATCGGCAGGGGCATCCTGCGGCGCAAGGTAGCGCCACCCCTGAAACGGGCGTTTGAGGCTGCCTTGCACGCGGATGATCTTGGGGTCCAGCACGATCGCGCAGCGGCGCACGCCGTCCGCGCCCGACGTCTCGTCCAGACGCAGGATTTTCTGACGACACTGGATCACACCTTTGATCACCCAGAAGATCGACCCGCCGTTCAGAATCTCGGGTTCGCGTTTGGGCCACATGCGGGTCACGTGGCGGGGAAAACCGTCCTCGGTTTGCACGCGTTTTTTTTCCTGCCATGCGGCCAGATCATCGACGGTTTCCGTGCCGACGGACAACTTGATGAGATGTATATGATTTTTCACAGAATCCTCCGTCGCTGCTACAGCATCATGTATTCTAATACACACTTTCTTCAACCTGTTGTGCTTGCGCTTTGATTTGGGGTATGGTGAACACCTTCCCAAACAGCCCTCAAGGAATCGAATATGTCACGATTTGCCGCCCCCATTGCCGAACAGATTTGGGACATGAAATACCGTTTTAAAGATGCCGACGGCACGCCGCGCGATGTGACGGTAGAAGACAGCTGGCGGCGAATCGCCCGTGATCTGGCACAGGTCGAAAAAGCACCGGAAAAATGGGAAGAGGCATTTTACGAAGCGCTGGAGGATTTCAAATTCCTCCCCGCGGGCCGCATCACTGCCGGGGCAGGTACTGCGCGCCGTGTGACATTGTTCAACTGTTTCGTCATGGGCACCGTGCCTGACAGCATGGCCGGCATCTTCGACATGCTCAAGGAAGCCGCTGTGACCATGCAGCAGGGGGGCGGGATCGGCTATGACTTTTCCACCATCCGTCCCCGTGGCGCGGATGTGCTGGGGGTCTCTGCTGACGCATCGGGCCCGCTGAGCTTTATGGATGTCTGGGATGCGATGTGTCGGACCATCATGTCCGCCGGGTCGCGCCGTGGCGCGATGATGGCCACAATGCGCTGTGACCACCCTGATGTCGAAGACTTCATCGCCGCGAAATCCGACCCCGCGCGGCTGCGGATGTTCAACATGTCCGTGTTGATCACAGACCCTTTCATGGATGCGGTCAAGGCCGATGCCAGCTGGGATCTGCAGTTCAACGGCAAGGTCTATCGCACCGTTCAGGCCCGTGATCTGTGGAACCGGATCATGAAAGCCACGTATGAGTTCGCCGAGCCCGGTGTGATCTTTATCGATCGCATCAACGAGGCCAACAACCTGAGCTATTGCGAAACCATCGCCGCCACAAACCCCTGTGGGGAACAGCCGCTGCCGCCCTATGGTGCCTGTTTGCTGGGGTCGATCAATATGGCGCGGATGGTATCCGATCCGTTTGGCGACAACCCTCAGCTGGATGTCGAGGCGCTGAACAAGCTGGTCGCGACCGCTGTGCGCATGATGGACAACGTCGTTGACGTGTCGAAATTCCCGCTTGACGAACAGCAGGCAGAGGCGAAAGCCAAGCGCCGCATCGGTCTGGGTGTCACCGGTCTGGCGGATGCCTTGTTGATGGTGGGGCTGCGCTATGGCTCGGACGCGGCGGCAGAGCAGACAGAGGCGTGGCTCAAGGCGATTGCGCGGGCGGCCTATCTGGCCTCCGTCGATCTGGCGAAGGAAAAGGGTGCCTTCCCGCTGTTCGAGGCAGACGCCTATCTGGCTTCCGGCACCATGCAGCAGATGGATGAGGATGTGCGCGACGCCATTGCCGAAAACGGCATCCGCAACGCGCTTTTGACCTCGATTGCGCCCACAGGCACCATCAGCCTTTATGCAGGCAACGTCAGCTCGGGGATCGAGCCGGTCTTTGCCTATGCCTACACCCGCAAGGTTCTGCAAAAGGATGGCAGCCGGACGGAGGAAGAAGTCGTCGATTACGCCGTACAGATGTGGCGCGATCTGAAGGGCGACGCGCCTTTGCCCGACTATTTCGTCAATGCGCAGACGCTGGCCCCTCTGGATCACGTCAAGATGCAGGCCGCGGCACAGAAATGGGTCGATAGCAGCATCTCGAAAACCATCAACTGCCCCGAAGACATCAGCTTTGACGCGTTCAAGGATGTCTATATGGCCGCTTGGGATCAGGGCTGCAAAGGCTGCACGACCTATCGTCCCAATGACGTGACCGGATCGGTTCTGTCGGTATCGGAAAGCGCCGATACAGCCCCGGGCGAGGTTGCAGCCCAAGCCACCGCTGAGGAAGGCGGCGAGGTCGTTTATATGTCCGATCCGCTGGACCGCCCGGAAGAGCTTGAGGGCTCCACCTACAAGATCAAATGGCCCGACAGCGAGCATGCGCTGTATATCACCATTAACGATGTGGTGATCGGCGGGCATCGTCGTCCGTTCGAGGGCTTTATCAACTCCAAGAACATGGAGCATTTTGCCTGGACGGTCGCGCTTACCCGCATGATCTCTGCCGTGTTCCGTCGCGGGGGCGATGTGTCCTTTGTCGTCGAGGAGCTGAAGGCCGTCTTTGACCCGCGCGGCGGCGCCTGGATGCGCGGCAAATACATCCCGTCGATGCTGGCCGCCATCGGGGGCGTGATCGAACAACATCTGATCGCAACCGGTTTTATCGCGGGCGAAGGGCAGGGGCTGAAATCCGACCCGCAAGCCAAGGTCGTCGGCCTGGACGCCCCCCGCGGCAAAGCCTGCAGCAGCTGCGGCCAATACGACCTGCGCATGGTCGAAGGCTGCATGACCTGCGGCAGCTGCGGCCATAGTAAGTGTGGCTGATTGGAGTTGTGGGGTGAGGTTTCAAAACCTCACCCGTATTCCTCAAACCATTGCGTCCAATTTTAGGATCCCCAAGATCTGCAGATGAATGCGCAATCAAGGCCGCGGGCCTGTGTGGTGTTGCTTCGAGACAGCGTTCAAGACCCTCACCGAACCCGCTTCACTTGCGTCTCACGATAACGGTCACTCAAATCCAGCGCGCTTGGCCTGGGTCACCAGTTCCGTGACCCTCTCGGCATTGTTTGCCGCGACTTGTCCGTCTGCGTTCAAGCGGTTGTTCTCGAATCCGATCCGGGTCTTGCCGCCGTGGCGCATGGCCTCGATCAGGCAGGCGGTTTCTTGAGGGCCGAAGGCGCAGGCGGCCCAGTCGGCGGCCGGCAAGGCCGATTTTAGCCTTTGTGCCAGTGCTGCGACTTCTGCGGGTGTGCTGGTTTGGCCGCTGGTATAGCGCCCCAAGACGATCAGGGTCTTCAGCCCGTCGTGGGGGACATCACCTTGCGCGACAAGCCGGGCAAGATGGGCAATATCCGCGGCGTCATAGAGAATGTGTTGAACGTCGATCTTCGCTTCGGCGCACATGGCAAAGAACCGTCGGGTGACGGCTGCGTCCTGTCGGGCCGTGATCTCGCGCAGCGCGACCGACACGGCGCGCGGTTTCAGGGTTTCGACAAGATGGCGTTGTTCTGCGGGGGTAAAGCGGCCCGCGGCCTCGCTGGTGATCTGAACATAGAGGTCAGGGGCGCGCTGGCCGAGCTCGCTCAGAAGCTCGGCATAAAGCCCGAGGTCCAGAACATGCCGTTGCTCGGTATCGCGCACATGCGCATGAAGGCCATCGGCACCCGCGGCATGGCAGGCTAGCGCGCAGGCGACCGTCTCTTCTATGGTGACGGGGAGGGCGGGGTGGTCCGCCTTGGTCAGCCGCGCCCCATTCGGCGCGACCATAAATCTGGGCAGTGCGGTCATGCGGCAAGCGCCTTGTCGATGGCCGTTGATAGCTTGCCCACCAGCTCATCAATCTGTGCGTCCTCGATGACAAACGGCGGCGCGAGCAGCACGTGGTCGCCATATTGACCATCGATTGTGCCGGACATCGGATAGCAGATCAGACCGGCGGCAAAGGCCTCCTTCTTGATCCGCGCGGCAAGGCCACGGGACGGATCGAAGGGTGCTTTGGTGCTGCGGTCGGCAACCAGTTCGATCCCGCGGAACAACCCGCGCCCGCGAATATCGCCGATGTTGTCATGATCGCCGAACTGCGCCTTTAGTGCTGCGTCAAGCTTGTCGCCTTGGGTGGTGACATGGGCCAGCAGATCGCGGTCCAGAATTTCGCCGAGCACGGCATTGGCCGCCGTGGCCGCCATGGCGTGGCCCATATAGGTGTGGCCGTGCTGGAAGAAACCGGTGCCCGCTGCAATCGCATCATAGATGGCGGCCGAGGTCAGCAGCGCGCCGATTGGTTGATAGCCCGCCCCAAGACCTTTGGCGATGGTGATCATGTCCGGGGCGACGCCGTCCTCGGTGCAGGCGAACAGTTTGCCGGTACGGCCCATGCCGCACATCACCTCGTCCAGGATCAGCAGCACGCCATATTGATCGCAAATCTCGCGGATGCGCTTGAGATATCCCGGCACCGCGGGTACCGCGCCAGAGGTCGCACCCACGACAGGCTCCGCGAGGAAGGCCATCACCGTGTCAGGGCCAAGCCGCAGGATTTCGGTTTCCAGCTCATTCGCCACGCGCTGGCCGTAGGCCTCTTGCGTTTCGCCGTCCTGCCGGTCGCGGTACTCATAGCAGGGGCTGATATGGGTGGTGTCGGCAAGCAGGGGCGCGAATTGGGTGCGACGCCACGCATTCCCCCCAGCTGCCAAAGCGCCCAATGTATTCCCGTGATAGCTTTGGCGGCGGGCAATGACGCGATGGCGCTTGGGCTGCCCTATTTCCAGAAAGTACTGCCGCGCGAGCTTGATCGATGCCTCGACCGCTTCGGAGCCCCCAGAGACAAGATATACCCGATCTATGCCCGCCGGCGCGTTCTCGACCAGGCGATCGGCCAAACGCTCTGCCGGATCGGACGTGAAAAAGCCGGTGTGCGCGAAGGCAAGCTGGTCAATCTGGGCATGCAGGGCGGCGCGGACAGCCTGATTTGAATGCCCCAGACAGGAAACAGCCGCACCGCCCGAGCCATCAAGATATCTACGTCCGTCCGCATCGATCAGATAGCAGCCATCCCCCTTGGTGGCGACCGGCAGCGCGCCTTTGGTGGATCTGCCGAAGATATGACTTTTCATGACTGTAGTCCTTGCTTGAAGACGCGCTTTGGGTGACGTGACATCAGCACTTGCCTGCGCGATGATGCGTTTGTATTATTTTATTGCGATAGATTAAGCAAATGTATTTTTACAGTGCATTGGATGTGACAGCGACGTGAACGCCAGCACGCATTAACAGAAGGTAAGGGTTTGATGAGCAACGATGAAACGCTGAAAGACCGCTTGTCACAGGTAAGTGCGCAAGGTACGCCCGCGCTTCGGTCCTTTGCGCGGTGGCTTCTGGATAACCTTTCGCTCGTGGCCTTTAGCTCGATTCGCGGGCTGGCCAAGCAGGCAGGGGTCAATCCGAATACCGTGACCCGTATGGCGAAGGAGCTTGGCTATCCCAGCTTTGACGCCTTCCGCACGGATGTGCAGGCAACGATCCAGACACCTGCGCCAAACTACGGCGCGCGTGCCCAGACACTAAGACACGAACATCGCGACAGCGCGTTCGCCGCGCTCATGGAAGCGCATGGTAAAAACACGGCGACGCTTTTCTCGGCGGATATTCTGGACACGCTTGATGCGTGCATCGACCCGTTGCTCGGGGCGCGCAAAGTCTATGTGGTCGGCGTGCGCAGCTGCTATGCGATCGCGCATTATTTCTCGTATGTGGGCGGCATGGCGTTTTCGAACTTCGTAGACGTGCCGACCCTGCCGGGGGGCATTGTCGATGTACTGTCTCAGGCCACGTCCGAGGATATTATCGTCGGGATCACCTATGAACATTACGCGGCAGAGGTGGTTCAGGCCTGCCAGATCGCCCAGTCCCGCGGCGCGCGGGTTCTGGCGCTGACGGACAGTCATGCGTCCCCAATCGCGGTTGGCGCTTGGAAAGTGGTACCGCTGCCCATGGCCGGACCCCATTTCCTGCCGTCGCTCAATTCGGCGTTTCTAGCGGTAGAGATGCTGCTGGTCGGCATGGCCGCGCGTTCGGATGACGCGGCAGAGCGGGTATCGAATTTTGAGGACCGTATCCGGCAGTATGGCGGCTACGACTTGTGAGGTGTCTTGCGCGGATGAAAATCATCCGGCAGGCCCAATGCCACGGCAGAGCCACCGGTGATCAACCCCGTGGACCGCAGGTCGCTTTCGTCCAGCGCGACGATGACCGCATAGGATAGGCGTTGTGCCAGTCCGCGACATGACTGACGGTTATACCGATAACGGGCGTGTTGTGGGCGCGGGTCTGGCTGCTACGCGCCCCACTCTGCATGTGACCCAAGATGCGCGATGAGAAAGTCGATCAGGATGCGCGTCTTGGGGGTAAGCACGTTTGAGCGCGGGTACATCAACCACAAGACCGAACTGTCGTTCAGCTTCCATTCCGGCAGGACACGGATCAACCGGCCCGAGCGCAGCTCGTCCGAGGCGCTCCAGAGGGAATTGATCGACAGACCGGCCCCCGCAAGCGTGGCCTCACGCTGAGCGTCACCATCGTCAACGATGGTCCGGCAGATCATCTGGGCAGGGTCAAGCGGCGCGGTTTCGCCCTCAGGGCCGATCAATTCGCGCGGCTCAAGGTCGATCCATGCCAAGAACCGATGCCCCCGAAGCTCTGCCGGTGACTGCGGTACGCCGTGTTCCTCAAGATATGCAGGAGAGGCACAAAGGACGCGGGTATCATCCGCCAGCTTGCGCCCCTTGAGGCTGCTGTCGGTCAGGGGGGCCGCGCGCAACGCAAGGTCAAAACTGCCCTCGATCGCGTCAAACCGTGCGTCAGACAGGCGAAGTTCGAGCGTAAGGTCGGGGAACGCCGCGTGAAACTGCGGCAGAAGCGGCATGATGTGGCGCTGCGCGAAACTGCTTGGCGCGGCAAATCGGATGGTGCCCTTGGGGCTGGTTTCATGGCTGCCAAGAACGGCCTTCGCGGCCTCTGCCTGCGCCAGAATCTCCCGCGCGTAGGGAAGGAAGTCGGACCCTTCAAGCGACAGCGACACTTTGCGGGTGGTGCGTCGCAGCAGCTCTACGCCAAGCTCTTGTTCCAGTTTGGCAAGGCGGGCGCTGGCGACCGCAGGGGCAAGACCCAGATTCCGTCCGGCAGCAGAGATGTTCAGCCGGTCGGCGGCCATCACAAAAAGGCGCAGGTTGTCAGTATCCACCGCTATTATCTCCGCTATCCGAATAATCAAATCGGAAAAATGCCGGTTTTCTACCGTTTCACAAGGCCTATTTTTCACCGACACAATGAAGGAACAAAGAAATGAAAGCTATTGGCTATAGCGCGGCGGGCCCTGCGGACACGCTTGATCTGATTAAAATCGACCGGCCCGCGGTGGGGCCGCGTGATCTGTTGGTCGCGGTGAAAGGCATCTCGGTCAATCCGGTCGACGTGAAGCTGCGCGCAGCCGCCCAACCCGAGGGCGGGGCGCGCGTTCTGGGCTTTGACGCGGCAGGCGTCGTGGCCGAGGTGGGCGCGTCGGTCACCGGTTATAAGATCGGCGATGAGGTCTTCTATGCGGGCGATGTCACGCGCGCGGGCACCAATGCGGAATTCCATGCCGTCGATGAACGGATCGTCGGGCGCAAGCCGGCCAGTCTCGACTTTACCGAAGCGGCGGGGCTGCCGCTGACCTCGATCACCGCGTGGGAGATGTTGTTCGACGCATTCCGCCTGACCGAAGGGGGCGGCGCGGGGCAAAGCTTGCTGGTGATCGGTGGCGCTGGCGGCGTCGGCTCTATCCTCATCCAGTTGGCCAAAGCGCTGACCGGGCTTACCGTCATTGCGACGGCCTCTCGGCCCGAGACCGAGGATTGGGTGCGCAAGATGGGGGCGGATCACGTGGTTGACCATCGCGGTGACCTAGCCGCGCAGCTGGCAGAGTTGGGCCAGATCCCAAGCTATGTCGCCGCGTTGACGGCCACGGATCAGCATTGGCCCGCAATCATCGACCTGATCGCGCCCCGCGGCCAGATCGCGCTGATCGACGACCCCGAGGCGCTGGATATCAAGGCGGCTAAACCCAAGGCGCTGAGCGTCCATTGGGAATTCATGTTCACCCGTTCGATGTTCGCGACCGACGATATGGATGCCCAGCAAGACCTCCTGAACCGCGTCGCAGCGATGATCGACGCAGGCACATTGCAGTCGACAGTCACCGAGCGCGGCGAGGCGCTGACCGTCGAGGCGCTGCGCGCGGCGCATCTGCGGCAGGAAAGCGGTCGTGTGATTGGCAAACAGGTGCTTGGCGGACTTTAAGTCATAGAGATCACGCGGGGGCGTGGTGCCATGTTCGCGCCACGCCCCCGCGTCCCTTGCGCCTTTGAAGGGGCGCGTGGATTGCCCATAGGTTCGCGCAAGCGCAACGGGTTGCTCATCAGGGCTTGACCTGCGTCTAATGAATCAATAATTCCCGATATATGGATAAGAATCACGCTCTCGACGCTTTTGCGGCGCTCAGTCAGGTCACCCGCCTTGATGTCTTCCGTCTTCTCATCACAGCCGGAGAAGAGGGAATGTCGGCAGGCGATATCGGCGACACCTTGGGGGTGCGGCAGAACACGATGTCGACCAACCTCGCGATCTTGGCGCGTTCGGGCCTTATCCGCAGCAAGCGCGAAGGGCGGAGCATTCGTTACTTTGCCGATATGGAGGGGCTGCGCGGTTTGCTCGCCTTTCTGATGGAGGATTGCTGCGGCGGGTGCCCGGAACTCTGCCAGCCCATCATAAACGAGCTCGCTTGCCCCTGTTAGGCGCCCATGGGGGAGGTGCCGCATTGGTCCTGTAACATTCCTGTGCTGACATCGGGCAACCACATATTCACGGCCAAGGGGCTGCAATTTTTGAAGGTTCGACATGACTGATACGACACTTCCCGCGGCGGCGGGACTGGGCACGTTTGAAAAATGGCTGTCCGTCTGGGTGGCGCTGGCGATTGGCGCGGGGCTGCTGCTTGGCAATCTGTTCCCGACGGCCTTTGGCATGCTCGCCGGGCTTGAGGTGGCGTCGGTGAACTTGCCCGTTGCGGTGCTGATCTGGGCGATGGTGTTCCCGATGATGGTCGGGGTGGATTTCGGAGCCTTGCGTCAGGTGGGGGACAAGCCGAAAGGGTTGGTTGTCACGGTGGTGGTGAACTGGCTGATCAAGCCCTTCACCATGGCCGCCCTTGGCGTGTTGTTCTTTAACTATTTTTTTGCAGGCCTGATCCCGCCGGATGACGCGCAGGCCTATCTTGCGGGCGTTATCCTGCTGGGGGCCGCGCCCTGTACCGCGATGGTGTTCGTCTGGTCGAACCTGACGCGGGGGGATGCGACCTATACGCTGGTGCAGGTGAGCGTGAACGACGTCATCATGGTGTTCGCCTTCGCGCCCATCGTTGCCTTCTTGCTGGGGGCCACGGATATCGTCGTGCCCTGGGATACGCTGCTGTTGTCCGTGGGCCTTTACGTAATGCTGCCGCTTTTCGTGGGATATCTGACGCGCCAGCGGCTGATTGCGCAAGGCGGTGAAGCGGCAGTGGATCGGTTCAAGACGGGTGTGCAGCCGTTCTCGATCATCGGTCTGCTTGTGACGGTGGTCTTGCTTTTCGCGTTTCAGGGCGAGGTGATCCTGGACCGGCCGCTGGTGATTGCCCTGATCGCTATGCCGCTTCTGATCCAGTCCTACGGGATATTCTTTCTGGCCTATGGGGTCGCGCGGGCCTGGGGTATTCCCTTCAACGTCGCGGCGCCCTGCGCCTTGATCGGCACCTCCAACTTTTTCGAGTTGGCGGTCGCGGTTGCGATCAGCCTTTTCGGGCTCGGGTCCGGTGCAGCATTGGCGACGGTGGTCGGTGTCTTGGTTGAAGTGCCTGTCATGCTGTCGCTTGTCGCTTTTGCAAACAGCTCCCGCCACTGGTTCCCTGCCTCGGAGGGGTCAGCATGAGTGTTGTCATTCACCACAACCCCGACTGCGGCACGTCCCGCAATGTGCTGGCCATCATCAAAGCATCGGGCGTGGAGCCCGTTGTGATCCCCTATCTTGATACCGGCTGGACCCGCGGACAGCTTCTGGGGCTTTTTGCGGCGGCGGGTCTGACACCGCGCAGCGCTTTGCGGATAAAGCGATCTCCGGCAGAGGCATTGGGGCTGCTGGATCCTGACGTGGGGGACGAAGCCCTTCTGGCAGCCATGCTGGAACACCCCATTCTGGTCAATCGCCCCATTGTCTGCACACCCAAAGGCGTCCGGCTGTGCCGCCCAAGCGAGGCCGTGTTGGACTTGCTTGACCTCCTCCCACAGGGGCCGCTGACCAAGGAAGACGGCTCTTTACTGATTGACGCGGAAGGAAACAGAGTTGCCTGATACCCCGAACCTCGATGACACCCATTTCAAAGCGATTGATGCGGCGCGTCTGCTTGAGCCCGCAGCAGACGCGGACCGCCCGCGTATCCTGCTGCTTTACGGATCATTGCGGGACCGGTCGTTCAGCCGGCTCATGACAGAGGAAGCCGCGCGCATTCTGACACGGCTGGGGGCCGAGACGCGTACCTATTCGCCGTCTGGCCTGCCGCTGCCGGATGATGCCGACGCCAGTCACCCCAAAGTGCAGGAGCTGCGCGATCTGGTCACATGGTCCGACGGGATGGTCTGGTGTTCACCCGAACGCCACGGGGCCATGACCGGCATCATGAAAACCCAGATCGACTGGATTCCGCTGTCCTTGGGCGGTGTGCGTCCGACGCAGGGCAAAACGCTGGCGGTCATGCAGGTTAGCGGGGGGTCACAAAGCTTTAACGCCGTGAACCAGCTGCGCATTCTTGGGCGTTGGATGCGGTTGCTCACGATCCCGAACCAGTCCTCCACCCCCAAAGCCTTTCTGGAGTTTGACGACGCGGATCGGATGAAACCATCGCCGTTCTATGATCGGGTCGTTGATGTCATGGAAGAGCTGGTGAAGTTCACGATGCTGACCAAAGACAGGAAAGACTACCTGCTGGATCGCTATAGCGAGCGGAAGGAAAGCGCCGCCGAGCTGTCGAAGCGCGTGAACCAGAAGTCGATCTGACCGATTTGTCGACCGCAGGGGCAGGAATATCCATATGTTGAACGGGACGCGGCTTGAATGATTTGCGCGACAACTGCGCTGGATGGTCTGTTAAAGGTTCATCCAGCGCAGTTGCCTGCCTCAGGTGACCGCGCAGCGGCTGCATATAATGATCGTGATATCGCCAGAGACAGGGGCATTTTGTGACACAACTATCTGATACACCAACCCGTTACGGCGCCGTAAGCCGGCTGCTTCACTGGGGCATGGCCGCATTGTTTGCGGCGCAGTTTATCTCCGCCGCGGCGCATTGGGCGCTTCCGCGAGAGAACACCCTGCGCGAGCTACTTTGGGGCTACCATACGACGCTGGGGGTGACGCTATTCGCGCTGATCCTGGTGCGCGGTTTGTGGGGGCTGGCGAACATCCAACGGCGGCCTGCGCATGCCGGTTTGATGGGGCAGGCGGCTGTCGCGGGTCATGTGGTTCTATATGCCTTGATGGTGATCGTCCCGGGCGTACGTCTCTTGGCCGCAGCGGGCGGCACCCGTGGGCTGAGCTATTTCGGGGTACAGATATTTTCGCCCCAAACCGCCGAGGTCGCCTGGATGCAAGCGCCCGCGGAATGGCATGGAGAGCTGGGCTGGATCCTTGCCCTTGTGGTGCTTGGGCATATCTTCATGGCAGTCGTTTGGCATCGCCTGATCCAGCGTGATGATGTCCTGTCCACGATGGCGGGGCGGTAAGACGCTGAAAATAGGGAGCTTGGGTCTTGCCCGAGGCCAACGGCCGCGTCTTCGGTTTTACTATGGGGCCTTCAGGGGGTAAGACAGGCCAACGGCCTGGCTGCTTTTCATCACTTTCAACAAAGGCTTTCCCATGGCCACCAAAACCAACCTGCACCCCCGCAACCTCCACAACGAGGGGTATGATTTCGCGCGTCTGATTGCGGCCCTCCCCGAGCTAGGGCCGTTTACCGGCCTCAATCCAGCGGGGCAGACCACCATCGATTTTCGGGACGTGGCGGCTGTGCGTATGCTTAATCGGGCGCTGCTCAAGGCGGACTACGGCATTGATTTCTGGGACATCCCGCCGAACTACCTTTGCCCGCCCATTCCGGGGCGCGTCGATTATATCCACCATTTGGCCGATCTGCTTGCGCGCAGCAACAACAACCAGATCCCGCGCGGGCCGCAGATCAAGGCGTTGGACATCGGCACCGGCGCAAGCCTGGTCTACCCGCTGACGGGGCAAAGCGCCTATGGCTGGCAGTTTACCGGTGTCGATATCGACCCTGTTGCCATCAAGTCTGCGCAACAGATTGCAAAGGCCAACGCGCTGGACGTGGACCTGCGGCTGCAAGAGAACCGCGAGGATATTTTCGACGGGGTGATCCATCCTGACGACCGTTTTCACGTCACCCTGTGCAACCCGCCCTTTCACGCCTCAATGGAAAGGGCGACGAAGGGCACGCAACGGAAATGGGCGAACCTTGGCAAAGGGCGTTCAGGCAAGCTCAATTTCGGTGGGCAAAACGCCGAGCTCTGGTGCCCCGGCGGCGAGATCAGGTTCATCGCCAGCATGGTCGACCAAAGCCGTGCGATTGCGGGGCAATGTCTGTGGTTTACGTCGCTTGTGTCGAAAAAGGACAACGTGCAGACGCTTTATAAAATCCTGAAAAAGGCCAAGGTCGCCAACTGCGATGTGGTCGAGATGGCGCAGGGGCAAAAAACCAGCCGGTTCATCGCCTGGACGTTCATCAAGAAAGATCAGCGTGCGTCCTTTATGAAGGGATCCGCGCGCTAGAACAGCCACGCGCGTCTCTGATACCCTGCGACATTAACCGCCCGTATCGCCCTTCGTCTCGATCTTGAGCGTGGTGCCGCAGTGTTTGCAGTGAACGGCGTCTGTCTCGTGACGGTTCAGGCCACATTCGGGGCAGGTGTGCTTGATTTTGGAGGGTTGGAAAATCGTCCGCGCCAATTGCACGAATAGCGCGACCCCGACCACCATGATGAACACCGACAGCAGTTTGCCACCCGTTGTCGTCATCGTGATGTCGCCAAAACCCGTTGTCGTCAGCGTCGCCACTGTAAAGTACAGTGCATCGACATAGCCCGCGACGCCCGCGTCCTCTTCAAAGGTCAGCACAAACACCAGCGATGTGATGACAAAGATGAACACCAGCAGGTTGACCGCCGCAAGGATCGCGTCCTCGTGTTTGCGGAAAAACGCGCTTTCGCGTCGCAGGTCGTGCAGCAAGTGATAGGCATGGATCAGCCGCAAACCGCGCAAGACCCGCAGGAACGCAAAGCTTTCCGCCATAAGCGGTGCCAGCACCAGCGATATCACCACGACCACATCGGCAAGAGTGTAGATGCGCGTCAGCTCTTTGCGCAGGTTCGTGGATATCCACAGACGCGCGGCAAGGTCGAACAGGATGAACAGACCAAAGAACGCATTGACCGCCGTAATCACCGGCGTTGACGGCAGCGCGGCGGTGGCGATGAAATAGATGATCGTCAGTGAATCAAACAGGATCAACCCGTAGCGAAACCGGCGCGAGCGCGTGTTTTGCCCATCGTATAAAGATTTAATCGTACTGCGTAGACTGTTCATTGATCGGACATACCGCTTCCCTCAGGGTCGTCATCGTCAACAACCGCTGAGGGTCAAGATGGCGCAAGGCGCGCCATTATCAATGGTTTGCGTGAGGTGGCGGGATTACTCGGGCGTGGGCTCGTCTGTCCGGGTCAGGCGGCGCACAAAGCTGACCCCCGTTTGACGGCGCAGCATGCGACGGGATTTATGCTTTAGGCCGACTTCTTCCAGCACCTTGGGGTTGCGGTAATGCACCGTGAAGATATCGCGATCTTCGGGCAGGGGCTCCCCCCGTATCTTGCCGCCCAGGATATAATGTTGCTCTTCCGCCAGCGGGTTCCATGTCAGGCCCGCACGGCGGATGGCGACAGGAAGGCTCATCTGATCCAGATAGGGGCGTCGCTTTTCCAGCGTGTCAATCTCGTCAATCCGTCGGGCCGTCTCGTACCAGACATCGGCAAACCGGCCCTGTGGTCCTTCGGCTTCGGGGAAAAGGACGAAACCGGACGAGAAATAGGGCACTTTGGGGCGGCGCGACTGGCGCATCAGGTACACGCGCTCTTCGGGGATCTCCATATCGAAGGCCCCGTAGATCAGGTCCCAGATGTCTTTCTGCGCCCAATACATACTGGCCGCGACAGAGCAGGAAACATGGCCGGATTTCACGATATTGTCGATTGTATTGGGGCGGATAAACAAGACGTCGGAATCCACGAAGGCGGAAAACTCGCTCTCGCGGGGCTGCATCGCGGCGATGATCTTGTTGCCATGGGGATAGGGCTCGCGCCACATGCCTTCCGTTTTCATCGGGCGTAGCTCCGCCCCCATTTTCTCGTGCGCGATGAACACCGAAGGGTGGACGTCGTTCATGCGATGTTCGGGCACATAGCCGATGCAGGCCACGTCTTCGGAAAACTGCTCGCGTACAGAGGCAAGCAGGCTACAGGCCATGATGTCGTAAGAGGGCGGTTCCACGATATAGGTGAGCGTAAGTCTCGGTTTCGCCATTAATCTGCTTCCCTATCTACGGTGCCCGTCCCGCCCGGGCGGTCGGCTCCGGCGGGACTGTCGCGCAAGGCTCGCTTGCACGCCCCAACTGTTTTTCAGGAATGTCTGGTTCTGTCTAGGTTTACGTGACCGGTGACCCGCCTGCGCCTTAGCGCAGACGTTGTTCCGTATTGGCGTCAAACAGCATCGCCCGCTCTGGCGGGATTTTCACGCCAACCTGCGCCCCTTCGCGAGACCGGTCGTCGCCGCGTTCCTCGACGATGATCTTGGCACCGGTGTCGGACAGCAGGTGAACATAGGACACGCCGCCAAGGGCCTCGGTCATTTCGACGGTGAAGCCTTTGCCTTGGGGGTCAATTTCGATGTGTTCCGGCCGGATGCCGAGGGTGATATTCCGGCCGTCTTCGGGTGGGGTCACCGGCAGGGCATGGCTGCCGTCCAACCCGTCCAGCACGACCTTGCCGCCGCTGGTGGTGCCATCCAGAAAGTTCATCGCGGGCGAACCGATGAAGCCGGCCACAAAGCGGTTGTCAGGATCGCGGTACAGGTCAAGCGGTGCGCCGACCTGTTCGATCCGGCCCTTGCGCAGCACCACGATCTTATCGGCGAGGGTCATCGCCTCTACCTGATCGTGGGTGACATAGACCATCGTCGCCCCGATTTCCTTGTGCAGGCGGGCGATCTCGACGCGCATTTCGACACGCAGCTCAGCGTCGAGGTTGGAGAGCGGTTCGTCGAACAGAAAGACTTCGGGGCCGCGTACGATGGCGCGCCCGATAGATACGCGTTGCCGCTGGCCCCCCGACAGGGCGGCGGGCTTGCGGTCAAGATACTCTTCCAGCTTCAGGATCCGCGTTGCCTCGGCCACCTTCTGGGCGATCTCGGCTTTGGGATGGCCGTTCATTTTCAGGCCAAACCCCATGTTGTCGCGCACGGTCATATGCGGATAGAGCGCGTAGGTCTGGAACACCATCGCGACCCCGCGCTCTGCCGGGTCCATGCGGGTCACATCCCGGTCGCCGATGCTCATGCTGCCTTCGGTGGTCTCTTCCAGCCCGGCAATCATGCGCAGCAAGGTCGACTTGCCGCAGCCTGACGGGCCGACAAAAACGCAAAACTCGCCATTTTCGATTTCAAGGTTGATCCCGTGTATCACCTGAACACCGCCATAGCGTTTCACGACATCTTTCATGACGACACCGGCCATATACGACTTCCTTTTATGAGGGGACAGAGGGGGACTGCCAGGACTGCGCCTCGGCCCCGATGCGGGTGGCACACTCAAGCAGGGCAGGGCGGAACGCATTCAGACCGTCCAGCGTATGACGGTGTGTTGCGGTTGCAATGGATACGGCACCCACGACGCGGCCCGCGTCGGTCAGAATGGGGGCGGCGATGCTGATGATGCCGGCCTCGTGTTCCTCGCGGTCAAAGGCGATGCCCTCGGCGCGGATCTGTTCCAGCTCGCGCACAAGGGTTTCGGTGCTGGTATGGGTGGCATCGGTATATTTCAAAAACGCCTGCTGCTGTAGCGCCTGCGCCTGTGCCTCGGGTTCAAGATGCGCGAGAATCGCCTTGCCGACTCCTGTGCAATAGGCAGGGGCGACCTGACCGGTGCGCGCCAGCGTGGCAAAGCGGCTGCTGGCCTGACGCTTGTCGACGAACACGACCTGACCGTTGTCGATTTGCGCAAGGTGGATCGCCTCGCGCAGGCGTTCGCCGAGGGCGCTGATATAGGGG
The DNA here is from genome assembly GCF_002388305.1 of Sulfitobacter sp. UBA4523. Classification (NCBI taxonomy): domain Bacteria; kingdom Pseudomonadati; phylum Pseudomonadota; class Alphaproteobacteria; order Rhodobacterales; family Roseobacteraceae; genus Sulfitobacter; species Sulfitobacter sp. UBA4523. The sequence continues at coordinate 14,960 of NZ_DGMH01000037.1, read as the reverse complement.
GCGGCAATGGGTGCAAGCGAGGCTTGCGACCATGCGGAATGGGCAAGGCTGACCAGACGGATGCCTGGCGCATAGGTCTGCTGATCCTTGTCATAGCTTAGCATACGTTGACTGGTGAGCGTCTGAAGTAGCCGGTACAGCGTCGGTTTTGGAAACTCCGATGTCTCCAGCAATTCGCGCATGCGGACAGGGCGGCCCATTGCTGTCACCTGATCCAGCACGCTCAGCGCCTTTGCAACAGTCCCGTCGCTGTTCACCACATTCATATCGTTCTCCGTCCCTCAGGGCGCTGCATCCTGTGGGGTCTTTTGACTGACCCATCCCCCATGCAGCGCACCAAACTGTTGACAAGGCTAGCGAGCTTGATCTTATATATCAATATACAAAACTAAGTTTCAAATAATGAGACAGTTTTGGATTGCGGAAGCATCAGGGAGGATACCATGCATTCCATTCTCAAGAGGTCACTCGCGGCCTTTGTCGCTGCGGGTTTTTCAACATCGTTTGCTGTCGCGGACGAAAGCCAGCTTTCAGGGGAGCTCAAGATCACCTCTGACATGTCGAACCCAGCGCCGCGCGCGGTGATGGAGAGTTTGGCAGCCGGTTTCGGAGAGCTGCATCCGGACGTCGATATCGAACTGACGATCGTCGACCGCGAAGCGTGGAAGACGCAGATCCGGAACGCCTTGGGGGCGAACCCGCCCGATGTGGTCAACTGGTATGCCGCGAACCGCATGGGCCCTTATGTCTCTGCCGGGTTGTTCGAAGACATCTCTGATATGTATGCCAACGGTGATCTGCCCGGGCTTGAGTCCGTCAAAGGTGCGCTGACCATCGACGGCAAGCAATATGGTGTGCCCTATACCTACTATCAGTGGGGCATGTACTACCGCGAAGATATCTTCAAGGAACTGGGACTGACCGAGCCTGAAACTTTTGAACAAGAGCTTGCGAACTGCGAAAAGATCGTTGCCTCGGGCCGTGCGTGCTATGCCATCGGGACCAAGTTCCTGTGGACCGCTGGCGGCTGGTTCGACTATCTGAACATGCGCACCAACGGGTTTGACTTCCACATGGAACTGGCCCGTGGCGAGGTGCCCTGGACCGATCCGCGCGTCCGCGAAACCTTTGCCAACTGGCGCAAGATCATCGACATGGGTGGCTATGTCGCCGATCACCAATCCTATTCCTGGCAGGAAGCGTTGAACTTCATGATCGAAGGCGAGGCGGTGGCCTATCTGATGGGGAACTTCGCCGTTGCCGCGATGCGCGAAGGCGGCCTGGACGACAGCCAGATCGACTTCTACCAGTTCCCGAAGATCGCGGATGTGCCACAGGGCGAGGATGCCCCGACCGACACGTTCCACATCCCGTCAGGTGCCAAGAACAAGGAAAACGCCCGCGCGTTCCTTCAGTATGTGACATCGGCTGATGTGCAGACCAAGATCAACGCAGGCGACGCCTTGGGGCAGCTGCCCATCAACTCTGAATCCTCGGTCGATAAGGACGAGTTCCTCGAGCAGGGGTTCGAGATGCTGAACACCAGCGCCAAGGGCGGTGTGGCCCAGTTCTTTGACCGCGACTTCAGCGCCGAGATGGCCAGCGTCGGCATGGAGGGGTTGCAGGAATTCATGGTGGTTCCCGACAACCTCGACGACATTCTCGAGCGTCTCGAAGAAACGCGTCAGCGCATCTACGAATAACGCTAAAGCGTCGCGTCCTCCCGCATCGGGGGGACGCAACCCACCGCCTCAATCCATTCGCAAGCCCGCCGACGGCCGGTTTTCGCATGTGTTGATTTACCGGAGACCACGGCATGGCAGCAACAACACCGCCCCCCGCGCGCAGTTGGTACAAACGCAACGAGATCGCGCTGACGCCGTGGCTTTTCCTGCTGCCGGCGATGCTGTTCTTTGCGGTCTATGTGATCATTCCCATCGGCCAAAGCGTCGCGATCAGTTTTTATCAGTGGGACGGACTGGGGGAAAAGACCTTTGTCGGCACCGCGAACTATGAAAGGTTGCTGGGGATCGGCGACCAGAAGATGGACCGCAAGTTCGAGATCTCGTTCTGGAACAACCTCAAATGGCTGGTGCTGTATTTGCTGGCGGTGCCCGCGGGGCTGTTCATCGCCTTGTTCCTGAACCAGACCGTGCGTGGCATCCGTATCTACAAGTCGTTGTTCTTCTTTCCTTTTGTCATTTCCCAGGTGGTCGTCGGGCTGGTGTTTTCGTGGTTCTACCTGCCACGCGAAGGGCTGCTGAACGCGATGCTGGCGATTTTCGGGGCAGGGCCGGTGAATATCCTGGGCGATCCGTCTACGGCGACCTACGGGATCATCGCGGCGGGGCTGTGGCCGCAGACGGCCTATTGCATGATCCTTTATCTAACGGGTCTGAATGCGGTGGACCCCGAACAGATCGAGGCCGCGCGACTGGACGGGGCCAAGGGGCGCAAGATGCTGTGGTACATTATCCTGCCCCAGCTCAAGCCCGCGACGTTCATCGCCTTTGTCGTCACCATCATCGGCGCGCTGCGGTCGTTTGACCTGATCAGCGTCATGACCAACGGCGGCCCCTTCGGATCGACCCGCGTGCTGTCGTTCTACATGTTCGAAGAAGCGCTGTCCGAGTTCGGCTTCCGCATGGGCTATGGCTCTGCCATCGCGGTGATCCTGTTCCTCATCATGCTCGGGTTCATCGCCTATTTCCTCTATGCCATGTGGCGCGAAGAGCGGGAGGCTCGCTGATGTTCCCTACACCGATCGCCAAACAATCGCGCAGCCGCCAGCTGACCTATCAGACGTTGCTGCCCGTCGCGCTGATCCTGTGGCTCTTGCCGCTGATCGCGGTGGCGCTGTTCTCTATCAAGCCGGGGTCGGATTTCGCCGCCGGGAACTACTGGGGATGGCCGTCCAGCTTCGAGGGACTGACGAACTACGGCAAGGTCTTCTTTGAAAGCAATATGCCGCGTTACCTGATGAACTCGGTCTTTATCACGCTGCCTACTGTGCTGGGGGCGATTGCGCTGTCCAGCATGGCGGGGTTCGCCTTGGGGATCTACAAGTTCAAGGGCAACCTGCTGATCTTCTTCATGTTCATCGCGGGGAACTTTGTCCCGTTCCAGATCCTGATGGTGCCCGTGCGCGACCTGACCATATCGCTGGGGATGTATGACAGCATTCAGGGGTTGGTCCTGTTTCACGTGGCGTTCCAGACGGGCTTTTGCACGCTCTTCATGCGCAACTTCATCCGCGCATTGCCCTTCCCCTTGATCGAGGCCGCCCGCGTCGAGGGCGTGGCCGAATGGCGCATCTTCTTCTTTGTCGTGCTGCCACTGATGAAGCCCGCGCTGGCTGCGCTGGCGGTATTGGTCTTTACCTTCATCTGGAACGATTATTTCTGGGCGGTCGTGCTGACCCAAGGGCCAAGCGCGCAACCTGTCACCGCGGGCATCACCGAATTCAACTCGCAGTTCCGCGCAGCCTATCACCTGATGAGCGCGGGATCGATTGTCGCCGCCTTTCCGCCGGTCGCGATGTTCTTTCTGATGCAAAAACACTTCATCGCCGGTCTCACGCTTGGCGCAGTAAAGTAGAGAGTTATGACACAGACCTACCGCCTTGATGACGGGCACCAGACGCTTGTTCTGGCCTCTGCGCACGACCGCTTGCCGCAGGTGGTCTATTGGGGCAGCCCGCTGCCGGACGGCGAAAATCTGGAAGAGATCTGCACCGCCCATGCCATCGACGTCACAGGCGGCATGCTGGACGAGACCCCTGATCTGTCGCTGTGCCCCGAAGCCGGGCGTAGCTTTCCGGGGCAGGCGGGGATCGCGGTTGCGCGCGCCGATGGCACGCCGCTGCGCCCTGTGTTTCACTTGCGCAACGTGGTGCAGGATGCAGGGCTGCGGTTGGTCTGCGCGGCACCGGACGAGGGGCTGACGCTGACCTTGGACTTTGGGGTTGATGCGGGATCCGGCGTGATCACCTGCCAGACGACACTGGAGGCCGCGCAGCCCGTGCGCCTGCACTGGCTTGCCGCGCCGGTGGTGCCCGCGCCGCAGCCGAGTACAGAGATGATCGACGTCTCGGGCCGATGGTGCGGTGAATTCCAGTTGAACCGCACCCCGTGGCGGGCAGGCATCCACGCGCGCGACAACCGTACGGGCCGCACGGGCCACGAGCACTTCCCCGGATTGCTGATCCCGACCACGGGGACCACAAACACCCAAGGGACGTGCTACGGGTTCCACTATGGCTGGTCGGGCGGTCATACGATGATCGCCGAAGAGCTTCAGGACGGGCGGCGGCAGGTGCAATGGGGTCATGCGGCTGGCACCCAGGACGCCCCCGCGACGCGGTTCCAGACAGCACCGCTTTACCTGACCTATTCTGACACCGGCCTGAACGGCTGTGCCGTCAGCTTTCAGCGCCATCTGCGCGACCGCATCGTGACATGGCCCAAGCCCGACACCCCGCGCCCCGTCCACTATAACTGTTGGGAAGCAGTGTATTTCGACCACGACTGGTCTGTCCTGACCGATATCGCCGACCGTGCTGCCGCTTTGGGGGCAGAGCGTTTCGTGCTGGATGACGGCTGGTTCGGACAGCGCGACGACGACACCAGCAGTCTGGGCGACTGGATCATCGATCCGCGCAAATACCCCAAGGGGCTGACCCCGCTGATCGACCATGTTCAGGGCTTGGGGATGCGTTTTGGCCTCTGGTTCGAGCCCGAGATGATCTCGCGCGATAGCGACCTCTACCGCGCCCACCCCGATTGGATTCTGGGCCCGCCGGACCAGATAGAGGGGCGTCAGCAGCTGGTGCTGAACATGGCGCTGCCGCAGGTCCAAGAGCTACTCTACGACCGTATCGCCACGGTGCTGCGCGACAATGCCATCGACTATATCAAATGGGACCATAATCGCGTGTTGCCCGCACCCGACGCGGCGCAGACACGGGGCGTCTATGCGCTGCTGGACCGGTTACGCGCCGATTTCCCGCTGGTCGAGATTGAAAGCTGCGCGTCAGGCGGGGGACGGATCGATTTCGGGATCATGGCGCGGACCCAGCGGGTCTGGCTGTCGGATAGCAACGACGCGCTGGAACGGCTGCGCATCCAGCATGACGCCGCCTTGTTCCTGCCCGCTGCTGTGACCGGCAGCCATGTCGGCCCACGCCACTGCCACACCTCTGGGCGCACGCTGGACATCAGCTTTCGCGCCTGGGTCGCCGCGCAGCGCCACATGGGGTTCGAGATGGACCCGCGCGAGCTCGACGCCCGCGAAACCGATGTGCTGAAACAGGTCACGCAGTGGTGGAAGGACAATCGCGGATGGATGCGCACCGCGGATATCCTGCGGCTCGACAGCGCTGATCCAGCGGTGATCGCAGAGCAGCAACAGGCCCCCGATGGGATGCGTTTCGTGGTGTTCGCAGGCAAGGCCGCGACCTCGGCCCAGATCTCACCGCGCCCGCTGCGGCTGACCGCACTTGACCCGCAGGCGCGCTACCGGATCACGCTGGCAAACCGCGACGAGGCGGTCGCGCTGTCACGGGGTGATGCCGCGCTCAAGGCCCGCGATCTGGTGCTGTCGGGCCAGTACCTCATGAACCATGGCGTGACCCTGCCATGGTCGTTCCCTGAACGCATGTGGGTCATTGAAGGAACACGGCTATGACAAAAGAGAAACGCAACCGCGCTTGGTACGGCAAGAATGATCGGGACGGGTTCATTCACCGCAGCTGGATGAAAAATCAGGGCTTTCCCGACCACGCGTTCGATGGCCGCCCCATTATCGGTATCTGCAATACATGGTCCGAACTGACCCCGTGCAATTCCGGCCTGCGCGATCTGGCCGAAGGGGTGAAGCGCGGCGTGTGGGAGGCAGGAGGCTTTCCGGTCGAATTTCCGGTGATGAGCCTGGGCGAGACCCAGATGAAGCCGACCGCCATGCTGTTTCGCAACCTGCTGGCGATGGACGTCGAAGAAAGCATTCGCGCGTACGGTATCGACGGTGTGGTTCTGCTGGGCGGCTGTGACAAGACCACGCCGGGTCAGCTGATGGGCGCGGCGAGCGTCGATCTGCCGACGATCGTTGTCAGCTCCGGCCCGATGCTGAACGGCAAGTGGAAGGGCAAGGACATCGGCTCTGGCACGGATGTGTGGAAGTTCTCGGAAGATGTGCGCGCGGGCGAGATGACCTTACAGGATTTCATGGCCGCTGAATCCGGCATGAGCCGGTCCAAGGGCGTGTGTATGACGATGGGTACGGCCTCTACGATGGCGAGCGTGGTAGAGGCGATGGGGATGTCGCTGCCCACCAACGCCGCGCTGCCTGCCGTTGATGCGCGCCGCATGGCGCTGGCGCATCTGACCGGCAAGCGCATCGTCGAGATGGTCGAGGAAGATATCAAGCTGTCGCAGGTCGTTACCCGTGCCTCTATCGAGAACGCCATTCTGGCCAATGCCGCTGTCGGCGGGTCGACCAATGCCGTGATCCATCTGCTGGCCATTGCGGGCCGCGTCGGCATCGATCTGACGCTTGATGATTTCGAGCTTGGGTCGGATATCCCGCTGCTGGTCAACTGCATGCCCTCGGGTAAATATCTGATGGAAGATTTCTGCTATGCGGGCGGGATGCCCGTGGTGCTGTCCCATCTGCGCGACAAGCTGCGGCCCGCGCAGACCGTCATGGGCGGGGATATCCTTGCCTATGCCGAAGGGGCTGAATGCTACAACGAGGATGTGATCCGCCCGCTGGATAATCCGCTGCGCCCTGCGGCCGGGTTGAAGGTGCTGCGCGGCAATATCGCGCCCAATGGGGCGATCGTGAAACCCTCGGCGGCGACGGACGCCTTGCTGGAACACGAGGGCGATGCATATGTCTTCGAGAATATCGAGGATATGAAAGCCAATATCGACCGCGAGGATCTGCCGGTGACCGCGGATACGGTTCTTGTGCTCAAGGGCTGCGGCCCCAAGGGGTATCCTGGTATGCCCGAAGTCGGCAATATGCCGATCCCCGCGCGTCTGGTCAAAGAAGGCGTGCGCGACATGGTCCGGGTGTCCGACGCACGTATGTCCGGCACCGCCTACGGCACCGTGATCCTGCACGTCAGCCCTGAATCCAACGCAGGCGGCAATCTGGGGCTGGTACAGACCGGCGACCGTATCCGGCTGTCGGTGGCGCAGGGCACTTTGGACGTGCTTGTCTCTGACGAGGTGCTGGCAGAGCGCCGCGCTGCCTGGGTGCCCGAACCGCCCCGATACGACCGCGGCTATGCCAAGCTCTATACCGAAACAGTTTTGCAGGCAGACAAAGGCGCGGACCTTGATTTTCTGGTGGGTAAAGACACCCGCCCCGTCACACGGGAGAGCCACTGATGACCCTGAACGCAACATTTCCCGATCTGCGCGGCCGGTCGGTGTTGATCACCGGCGGCGGCGCGGGGATCGGTGCCTTTCTGACCGACGGCTTTCTGGCGCAGGGGGCCAAGGTCAGCTTTGTCCAGCGCAGCGACGCCACCGCGTTTTGCAACGAGATGGAAGAAAAACACGGCCAGCGCCCCTTTGCGCAGTCCTGCGATATATCGGATATCGCGGCACTTCGGTCCAGTCTGGCCGCAGCCGCCGATGAGCATGGCCCTGTCACGGTTCTGGTGAACAACGCCGCCAATGATGCCCGCCACACCGCCGAAGAGGTCACCGAAGACTTCTGGGACCAGTCGCAGGCGATCAACCTCAAGTCCTATTTCTTCGCCTGTCAGGCCGTGGTCGCAGGGATGCGCGCCGCGGGCGGCGGGGCCGTGGTGAACATGAGCTCGATCTCGTATATGATGGGGAATGCGGGCTATCCTGCCTATACGACCGCCAACGCCGGCATCAACGGTATGACCCGTTCGCTGGCGCGGGAATTCGGGCCGGACAAGATCCGCTTTAACGCGCTGGCACCGGGGTGGGTGCTGACGGAAAAGCAGATCGAACAATGGGTCACGCCCGAAGCTCTGGCGGCGCATATTGACCGGCAATGCCTTAAGGATACGTTGAAGCCGCAAGATATCGTGGATGCGGTGCTGTTTTTATCCTCTGCCTCCAGCCGCATGATGACGGGGCAGTTGATGGCCGTCGATGGCGGCGTCGTGGTCACCGGATAGGAAGGGATACCGTGCAACACTACGCTGAATGGATCGCTGTCGATTGGGGCACGTCAAACCTGCGGGTCTGGATGATGGGGGCCGATGGCAAGCCCTTTGCCGCTGACAGGTCTGACAAGGGGATGGCGGGGCTGACGCAGGACGGGTTCGAACCCGCCTTGCTTTCATTGATAGCCCCCTACCTAGATCCGGACCATGTGACCCCAGTGATCTGCGCGGGTATGGTGGGCGCCCGCGAAGGCTGGCGCGAGGCCGCCTATGTCGCCACGCCCTGCGCGCCTCCGGATGCGCGGGCGGCAGTTGCGGTACCATCCCATGACCCGCGGATCGCAGTGCACATCCTGCCCGGCGTGAAACAGATGGCTGCCCCTGACGTGATGCGCGGCGAGGAAACCCAGATCGCAGGGGTGCTGCACAGTCAGCCGGAGTTTGACGGCATCCTCTGTCTGCCCGGCACCCACACCAAATGGGTCCACATCAGCGCGGGCGAGATCGTGAGCTTCCAGACCTGCATGACCGGCGAGATCTTCGCGCTGCTGGCCAGCCAGTCGGTCCTGCGCCATTCGGTCACCACGGAAGAGTGGGACGAGGACAGCTTTATCGACGGCGTCACGCAGGCGATGGACAGCCCGCAAAGCTTCGCCTCCAGACTGTTCGGTTTGCGTGCAGGGGGGCTGTTGCAGGGCACATCTGCAGGGTCGGCGCGGGCGCGGCTTTCAGGGCTGCTTGTGGGGCTAGAGCTGGCCGGCACGCGCCCCTATTGGCTGGGCCGCCATGTCGCCATTCTGGGCGCAGACAGCGTCGCCGCGCATTACCGGTGCGCATTGGTTGCACAGGGTGTGCAGGCCGAAACACTGGATAACGCGGGTCTGACGCTGGCGGGCCTGACCTCTGCCTATCGTTCATTGAAAGGGGCCCTTGTATGAGCCGCAATATCATCGCCATTCTGCGTGGCATCCAGCCGCATGAGGCCGCCGACGTCTGCGCCGCCTTGATCGACGCAGGCATCACCCGCATCGAGGTGCCGCTGAATTCGCCAGAACCGCTGAAATCCATCGAAACGATGGCCCAAACCTATGGGGCCGACGCGTTGATCGGCGCGGGCACGGTGTTGGACGTTGAAAACGTCGCGGCGGTGGCGGCTGTGGGGGGGCGGATGATTGTCTCTCCGAATGCGGACCCTTCTGTTATCACGGCAAGCAAGGCGGCGGGCATGATGTCCTATCCCGGTGTGATGACGCCCACGGAATGTTTTGCCGCGCTTAAGGCCGGGGCCGATGGGCTCAAGCTGTTTCCGTCGTTCCTGCTGGGGGTCGAAGGGCTCAAGGCGATCAGGGCGGTGCTTCCGGCTCAGACCGAAACCTATGCGGTTGGCGGCGTCGGCCCGTCGAATTTCGCGGAATGGCTGGCGGCTGGGGTGACGGGCTTTGGCCTTGGGTCCAGCCTGTACAAACCGGGGCAAAGCGCGGCTGATGTGGCGCAAAGCGCGCGTGCGGCGGTAAGCGCCTATGACAAGGCGACCCTCTCTTGAACGCCACACTCTTTGATGCGCGGGCGTGCGCGTTGGGCGAAGGGCCGCTGTGGCACCCCGAGCGAGGCCAGTTGTTCTGGTTCGACATCCTCGGCAAAACCCTGATGTCGCGGCAGGGCGACAAAACGCTGTCGTGGCAATTTGACGAATGCGTCTCTGCCGCCGGGTGGATCGATAGGGATACCTTGCTTGTCGCGTCCGAAACCGCGCTGTGGCGGTTCGACCTCAACGGAGAGGAGCGTTCCCTCGTCGTGCCACTTGAGGCGGATCAGCCCCTGACCCGATCCAACGACGGGCGCGCCGACCCGTGGGGCGGGTTCTGGATCGGGACAATGGGCTTCAACGCAGAGCGGGGGGCTGGGGCGATCTACCGCTACTATAAAGGCGCGCTCCGACAGCTTTTCGCGGAGATTACCATTTCGAACGCGATCTGCTTTTCGCCCGATCGACGATTTGCCTATTACACCGACACGCCCACGCGCCAGATCATGCGCGTGCCCCTTGATGCCGCAGACGGCTGGCCCTCGGACCCGCCAGAGGTGTTTGTCGATCTCAAGAAAGACAAGCGTAACCCCGACGGGGCGGTTGTCGACAGTGACGGCTGCCTGTGGAACGCGCAGTGGGGGGCCGGGCAGGTCGCCCGCTACAGCCCCGATGGCACCTTGTTGCAGACCGTTGATATACCCGCAGCGCAGGCCACCTGTCCGGCCTTTGGCGGTGCGGATCTGCGGACGCTCTTTGTCACCTCAGCCGCGCAGGGCCGCGACGGGGCGGAGGATGGCCAGACCTTCCAGCTTGCAACGGACGTGCGAGGCCAGCGGGAACACCGGATAATTTTGTGAGGCGTGATGAAACGAACCCTAGGGACTTGCTATTACCCTGAACAATGGCCCGAAGAGATGTGGGAAGCCGACGCCCGCCGCATGGGTGAGGCGGGCCTGACATGGGTGCGCATCGGCGAGTTTTCATGGAGCAAACTAGAACCGCAACCCGGCCAGTATGACTGGGCGTGGCTGGACCGCGCGATCGAGGTTTTGGGGGCTGCCGGTCTGCGGGTTGTGCTGGGCACCCCCACCGCCACCCCGCCCCGCTGGATGCTGAAACGCCACCCCGATATGCTTGCCGTGGATATTGAAGGGCGTCCGCGCAAATTCGGGTCGCGCAGGCACTACTGTTTCAGCCACGAAGGCTATCAGCAGGAATGCGTCACGATTGCCACGTTGATGGCCAAACGCTACGGCGCGAACCCCCATGTGGCGGCGTGGCAGATCGACAATGAATACGGCTGCCACGACACGGTGATCTCGTATAGTGATGCGGCAGCCCATGCCTTTCGCGGCTGGCTGGCAAAACGCTATGGTACCCCAGCCGCGCTGAATGCCGCGTGGGGGAATACGTTCTGGTCGATGGACTACGACAGTTTTGACGACATCGACCCGCCCAATCTGACCGTGACCGAAGCCAACCCTGCGCATCGTCTGGCGTTCCGGCGGTTCAGCTCGGATCAGGTGGTGGCATTCAACCGGCGTCAGCTTGACGTGATCCGCCAGCACAGCGCCGCCCCCGTGAGCCATAACTACATGGGCCGGATCACCGACTTTGACCATTTCGCGGTGGGTGAAAATCTTGATATCGCCACATGGGACAGCTACCCGCTGGGCTTTCTCGAGGATCGGGTGGGCGCGGATGCGGCGCAGCAGCACCGCTATGCGCGGCAGGGTGACCCCGACTTTCAGGCGTTCCACCACGATCTTTACCGCGCCGTGGGCAAGGGGCGCTGGTGGGTGATGGAACAGCAGCCGGGGCCGGTCAACTGGGCCCCGCACAACCCTGTGCCACTGGCCGGTATGGTGCGTCTGTGGACATGGGAGGCCTTCGCTCACGGGGCCGAAGCGGTGTGCTATTTCCGCTGGCGACAGGCCCCTTTCGCCCAAGAGCAACTGCACGCCGGCTTGCTCCGCCCCGACAGTGCCGACGCCTTCGCGATGGCGGAGGTCCGGCAGGTCGGTGCGGAAATGGCCAAAGCTCCGGACGTGCAACCCGCGCAGGCGCCGGTCGCACTGCTGTTCGACTATGACGCGGATTTCGCATGGGCGACCCAGCCCCATGGTGCGGATCTAAGCTATTTCGGGTTGGTCTTTCACACCTACAAGGCGCTGCGGCGTCAGGGGTTGTCGGTCGATATCCTGCCCGCCACCTGCCGCGATTTTGACGGCTACGGGCTGGTGATGGCACCGGGCGTGATGCACATGCCGGACGCTCTGAAACGGGCGCTGGCGCGCAGCGCGGCGGTGGTCGTCTATGGCCCCCGCAGCGGCGCGCGCACGTCCGAGATGGCGATCCCCGTGCCGCTGCCCCCCGCAATCGACGGGTTGGACGTGACGGTCACGCAGGTCGAAAGCCTGCGGCATGACATTTCCGTACCGCTGGAGGGCGGCGGGAAAGTGATCCGCTACCGTGATGTGCTGGACGGCACGGCAAAGGTGATCTTGCAGACCACAGACGCAGATCCGGTTGCCATGCGCGACGGGCAGCAGATCTATCTGGGGGGCTGGCTGGATGACGACACGCTCGACCAATTCGTCAGCGGGCTGTGCGGCGAGGCAGGGATCGACGTGCTGCCGATGCCCGAAGGGGTACGTACCCGCACGACGGGGGGCGAACGGTTCTGGTTCAATTATTCAGATGCAGAGGTTGCCTGCCACGGTGTCGAACTGCCCGCCGCGGGCGTTCTGCGTGTGCCGGTTTGACCAAAGGGGCGCGGCTCAAGAGACCGGATACCGCCGCGTCATTGGCGGTATCCGGTGCGTCACTTTACCAAGATGTGATGACGGTCCCGTGGTAGCTTTCATCGATGAAGGCTTTGATCTCGTCCGAGTGATACGCCTCTAGCAGGGTCTTGACCCAAGGCGCGTCTTCCTTGCCCTCTTGCACAACGATCACGTTCACATAGGGGTTGTCGGCGCTTTCCATCGCGATGGAATCTTCCTTGGGGCTAAGACCCGAGGCGATGGCGTAGTTGGTGTTGATCAGCGCCGCATCCAGATCGGCCAGCGAACGGGGCAGCTGCGCCGCGTCGAGTTCTTTGAACGACAGGTCTTTGGGGTTCTCGGTGATGTCCAGAACGGTGGGGACCAGACCCGCAGCAGGATCGACCTTGATCATGCCAAGCTGTTGCAGCACCAGCAACGCGCGCCCGCCATTGGTGGGGTCGTTCGGGATGCCAAAGGTCGCGCCTTCTTCAAGCGCGGCAATATCGGTGATTTTGTCCGAATAGATGCCCATCGGCGTGGTGATCGTGTTGCCCACAACAGCCAGCGCAAAGCCGCGGTCTTTCATCTGTGCCTCAAGGTAAGGCACGTGCTGGAAGGAGTTCGCCTCGATGTCGCCATCCGCCAGCGCCTGGTTCGGCACCACATAGTCAGAGAATTCGACAACGTCTATCTCAAGGCCCATCGGTTCGGCCACACGGGCGACCTCTTCCATGATCTCGGCGTGCTCGCCGGGGGAAACGCCGACTTTGATCTGCTCGGCCATCAGCGATGTCGCCATAAGCGCGAGGGTAGAGGTCAGGGTCGCAATGCGTAGCATGTATATGCTCCTTTAACTGGGAAACGAAATTGGGAGGAGGAGACGGGCGCTATTGCCCGCCGCTTTTGGTGGCGCGTTTGTCGACAGCGGCTGCGATGCGTTCGCCGATCGATTGCACAAGCTGCACCAAGACGATGAGGATGATCACGACAACCGCCATAACGTCGGGCATAAACCGTTGATACCCATAGCGAATGCCCAGATCGCCCAGACCTTCGCCGCCCACGGCACCGACCATGGCGGAATAGCCGATCAGGCTAACGATGGCGAGTGTAAGGCCAAGCGTGATACCGGGCAGCGCTTCGGGCAGCAGCACCTTGCGGATGATCTGCAACGGGGTCGCGCCCATTGCGCGCGCTGCCTCGATCAGGCCGGAATCAACCTCGCGGATCGCGTTTTCCACCAGGCGCGCGATGAAGGGCACGGTGGCAATCGTCAATGGCACAATCGCGGCTGTCGTGCCGATCGACGTGCCCGCAACCATCCGCGTGAAGGGGATGATCGCGACCACCAGAATGATGAACGGCACCGACCGCGTGGCATTGACCACCAGCCCGAGCACCTTGTTGATCCACGGGGCCGACAGCAGCTCGCCGCGCTGCGAGGTCGCCAGAAACAGCCCCAAGGGCAGGCCAAGCAGCGTCCCGAGCAGCGCCGAGATGGCGACCATATAAAGCGTCTGGCCCGTGGCCTCGATCAGTAGGTCGATAAGGTTAGCCGACATAGCCAAGCACCTCCGTCATAAGCCCGTGGCTTTCCAAAAATGAACGCGCCTCTGCGGCTTTGGCCACAGGCAGCGATACCAGCAGATTGCCGAAGGGGCGGGTGCCGATTTCCTCGACCGCACCGGCAAGGATATTGACCGGAATGCCCATGTCCTGCGTCAGCCGCGCCAGCATCGGGTCGGTGGCGTGCTGGCCCGCAAAGGTCACGCGGATCACCTCTTCGCCGCCCTGCGCGGGGGCGTTTGGGACCAGACGATCCTTGACGAAAGCGGGCAGGGTGACGCCGGTCACCCCCGACAGGAAAGACCGCGTGGTCGCATGCTGAGGCGCGGTGAAGATATCGTAGGTCTCGCCATGTTCGACGATGCGGCCCCCGTCGATCACGGCGACGTGGCTCGCGATGTCACGGACCACGGCCATCTCGTGGGTGATCAGCAGGATGGTCAGCCCCAGGTCGCGGTTGATGTCCTTGAGCAGCGACAGCACCGTTTGCGTCGTTTCAGGGTCCAGCGCGGATGTCGCCTCGTCCGACAGCAGCACTTTGGGGCCGGTGGCCAGTGCCCGCGCGATCCCGACGCGTTGCTTTTGCCCGCCCGACAGCTCTGCCGGATAGCG
>NZ_DGMH01000037.1:0-172 GCF_002388305.1 Sulfitobacter sp. UBA4523 | reverse complement strand
TTGATTTGCGATGACGGCACACCGGCGATTTCCAGCGGCAAGGCGATGTTGCCCGCCACGCTGCGCGAGGCCAGCAGGTTAAAGTGCTGAAAGATCATCCCCACATCGCGGCGGATCGCACGCAGCTTGGCCCCTTTTGCAGCCCCCACATTCTGCCCGCCCACCAGAACCG
>NZ_DGMH01000047.1:34133-36722 GCF_002388305.1 Sulfitobacter sp. UBA4523 | reverse complement strand
ACCCGCAACCCCTTTTTTCGGATTTTATCCTTTTCGTCAAAAAACCTTCACAAACGCCTGTTTTATTGACTTTCTGAGCGTCGGAAATTTGTAGCACCAAGTCCCCTCAGGGTATCTCTCTCCGCTTATACGGAGCTTTTCGTGCCTCGACCCAACCACAGGTAGGGCATTGCGGTGGAATCGCCGACTCGCGGGCCGGATTTTCGCGAATCCATATGGGGCGTTACAGCCGGTGCACGGTCACATCTGTGCCGCAGGCCTCTTGTGCGAGATCGACCACGTGCTGGTGGTGGGTGAGATAGATGGCCTGCCCGCGCTTTCCGACCCGTTGCATCAAGCGACAGGCCGCGCGGGTGCGGTCTTCGTCGAAGGTTTCAAACACATCATCACAGAAGAACGGCAGCACGGTTCCGGTCGACGCCATTTGTTCATAGGCCGCCGCGCGCAGGGCAAGGTAAAGCTGGAACCGCGTCCCTTTGGACATTGCGGCGGCTTCCTTAGACACCCCATCCTCTGCCCGCACAGCCATTAACACATCTCCCTGAGCGGCAGGCTGCGTGGTCAGTGTAGTGTATGCCCCTTGGGTCAGATCGCTGAATGCCTGCTCGGTCGCGGCCAGCATCGTGCTGCGGTGGGTGTCGCGATACCGGCGGATGGCATCCTCGGCCAAAGTATGGCCAAAGCGCCCCGTCAGATAGCGCAGCATCACTGCCTGCATCTGTTCCTCGACCGTGCGCTTTTGCGAGGTGAGCGCCGCAATATCGCCATCCCCCCCAACCGCATCCAGCGCCGCTTGCGCCCGAGCGCGCGCAGCAATCGCGCTGTCGAACTCTGCTTCAAGTCGCGACAGGTCTTCGCAGAGCTCGGCAAGCGCCACTTGCGCCTGTGCGAGGGGCGCGGCGCTGAGGCGTTCCTGCGCCTGGTCCCAACCATCAACCCCCAGGATCGAGAGCAGGCGGGTACGCAAATCCGCACTTTGCTGGCGCAGGGCAATTGCCTGTTGCGCGGTCGCCGTCGCCTGACGCAATTCATCGAGGGTAGAGGTGTCTATCCGGTCATCAAACGCACGGGCCAGAAGTTGGACCTGATCATCAAGCACGGCAATCTCGCGTAGCGCCTCAGCCGCGGCGTCCTCCGCCATGGCAAGGCGCGCGTCCAGATCGCTGCGACGCGCTTGGGCCTGACGGGCACGCTCCACCACGGTTTGCAAAGCGGCGTAGCGCGCCAAGGGCTGTTCCTGCGCGTCTGCCTCGCCATCCAGTACATCCAACTGTGCGATGAAACCGGCGCGATCCTGTTTGATGCCCGCAATCTGGCGCCGGACACCCGCCATGCGGGCGTCGACCTCTCGGATACTGCGCAGGCCGGTCAGCCCGTTCCACATATCTATGCCAGCCTGCAGCGCCGGAAGATGCGTCGCGACGGCACCGCGCCACTGGTCACGCGCCTCGGTCACGGCCGTGCGTGCCTTATCCGCTGCGGCTGCTCGGCGATCCCGCTCTGCCGTGGCCTGACGCACTGTGGCCTGTGCGAGCTTTTGCGCGTTCTGATGCTCGCGCGATGCCGAGATCTGGGTTTTGGCCATGAGCACGACGGTCCGCAAAGGCGCATCCCCTGCCCCCAACCGTGCCGCCAGATCGTCGCGCATCTGCTCTGCCGCGCGCAATAACTCTGTGTTGGCCTGTTCAGATGTCTTTAAGGTTTCGGCTGCAGTTTGCGCCGCCTCTGCGTCGCGCACCCATTCGACAAAATCCTCGGCGGAAAGGGTTTCGGGCAGGCCAAGTGCATCGAGGTGGGACCGCAGTTCACCCGTCACCTTATCAAAGGCCGCCTCGGTCTCGGTACGCTTATTCTGGGCCCTGTCATGATCCTGTCGCGCCTCGATCAACTGTCGTTCCGCCTGCCGCATTTCCGCCAGCGATTGGCTTTGCCCGGCGCGGAATGAGGTCTGCGCGTCATCCGCCCGCATGGCAGCCTCGAACGCAGAGGCAGAGGCCATGTCCAACACATCTTTATGCAGCGCCCATAACTCGTCTCGGGTTTGTCGCCCTTTGGCGGCGGCATCATCGCTGATCAAGTCTGGGGCCGACGCGGCCATCGCATGTTTTGTCTCGGCACCCGCCAGACGATCGGCTGCCGTGGTTTCCGCCTGCACGGCCGCACGCAGGGCAAGCAGCGCTTCCCCATGGGCCTGCATCAATTCCTGCGCGCGCCGGCTGCTGAGCGGAAGTGCCGGAACCGCGTCGAACGCCACATTTTGCCGCGCCAGCCCGCGCAAGGCAGTGGCCACCCCCTGACGATCCGCCGCGAGCCGGCGCAGCGCGTCATTATACCGACTGACCAGATCCTCCGCTTCGGCCTGCATGAACAGGCGTTCGACGTCTGCGTCGACGGCGGTCTCTTCTTCGGTATCGCGCAGGGCCCGTGCCGCGTCATCGTATTTGTCGCGCGCGACCTCTGCCTCCGCCTGAGTGGTTTGCAGATGCTTGCGCGCATCGTCCAGAGTGGCGCGCGCCTGTTCAAGCGCCGCAAGGGCGGGATCGCTTAAGATGAATTGCGCAAGCGCGCCATCGGCGGGCAACCCCAGAG